>JBBSIG010000102.1:0-8607 GCA_038232215.1 Gaiellales bacterium
CCACGACCCCGAGACCGGACGGCACGTGGAGCGGGTCGGCCGCTACTGCGGGCTGCTCGGTCGCCGGCTCGGCTTGGCCGAGGAACGGTGCGAGCTGCTTCGCATCGCGAGCGCGCTGCACGACGTCGGCAAGATCGCGATTGCCGACCGCATCCTCCTGAAGCCGGGTCCGCTCGACCCCGCCGAGCGGAAGGCGATCGAGCAACATGCGGAGATCGGCCAGCGGATCCTCGCTGGCTCCGGCTCGGAGCTGCTCGATCTGGCCGCGACGATCGCCTGGACGCACCACGAGCGCTTCGACGGCACCGGCTACCCGCGCCGGATCGCCGGGGAGGCGATCCCCCTCGAGGGCCGGATCGTCAGCGTGGCCGACGTCTTCGACGCGCTGACGAGCGAGCGCGTGTACCGGCCCGCCTTCTCGCTGCCGGCAGCGCTGAAGCTGCTGGAGGCCGGCCGCGGGAGCCAGTTCGATCCGCTCGTCCTCGACGTCTTCCTCGAGCAGGTCGACGAGGTCATGGTGATCCGGGATGCAGGATCGGTCCCGGTCGAGGGAGAGCCCGCGCGCAGCGCCGTGCCGCGGCCCGTTCTCCCGAGCGTGCGGCCGCCCGAGCGCGAGCGACGGTCTCGCCGGCGCGCAGGAAGCCGCTGGCACGCCTCCCGCGAGATCTCGATCGACGTGCTCGAGTCGGCCTGCGAGCAGGCGGAAGCGGTGCTCTTCACGGTCGGCGACGACCGTCAGGCGATCGACGCCGCGCTCGCGGGCCTGCGCGGGAGCGTCGGGCCGGAGCTGCTCGCGAGCGTCTATGTGCGGGAGCACGACCGCATCTGGCTGCTCGCTCAGCGCGGGTACGAGGAGGTGCGCGACGGCTTCTCGCTCGACCAGGGCATCATGGCCCGCGCCGTCCGCACCGGAAGCGTCCAGTTCATTCCGGACGTCGAGCTCGATCCCGATTTCATCCTGGCGACGGGCGGCGTCACCGCAGAGCTCGCGCTCCCCCTCGGCGACGGCACTCCCGCCGCCGGGGTCCTCAACATCGAGCTGCAGGGGCGAACCTTTCCGGTGGAGGCGCTGGTGCTGTTCGGCCGGCTCGCCGGGCGGCTCGAGGCTCGGGCGGAAGCGATGCGGGCCGACCTCGGGTTCGACCTCGCGGCGCTCGCCCGCCTCTTCGTCTACGCGAGCTCGCTGCGCGGCGTCGAGGCGATCGCCGAGTTCGCGACGCGGACGCTCGGCCGCCTACTCGGGCTCGAGGCCGCACAGTTGAACGTCGGAGACCGGCGGACGGCCTACGTGCTCTCGAGCTTCTGGCGCTCGCCGGACTCTCAGCTCGAGCCGATGGCGCCCGCCGACCTGGAGCGGATCGCAGCGGTCGCCGAGCCTGCCGACGCCGCCTACAGCCTGCTGGATCTCGCCGACGTCGGGCTCGCCCGGGATGCCGGCCAGGACGAGCGGCGACTCGTCTGGCTGCCGCTGCGCGTCGCCGGAACGGAGATCGGCATCCTCGTCGGCCGGGCGCCGCGCGAGGTCAGCTTCGAGCACGAACAGGCCGAGGCAGCGATCCTGTTCGCGCCGCACGCGGCCGCGTTGATCGACGCTGCGCAGGCGCTTCGTCGGGAGCAGCGCGCCGCGGTCACGGACTCGCTCACCGGGCTGCTCAACAGGCGCGGCTTCGACGAGCGCTTCCGCGAGGAGCTCGAGCGGGCGGCGCGCGCGGGTCGCGCCCTCTCGGTCGTGATCCTCGACTGCGACGACTTCAAGTCGATCAACGACCTCGGCGGCCATGCCGTGGGCGACGCCGTGCTGCAGTCGATCTCGCGCTTCCTCAGGGTGCGCAAGCGCGCGGCGGACGTGGCCGCCCGGCTCGGCGGCGACGAGTTCACGCTGCTCTTGCCCGAGCTCGACGGAGAGGAGGCGCTGGCGGTCGCCGAGCGCCTGCGCACCGAGCTCGTCGACGAGGTGCTCGACGAGTCGCAAACGGTAACCGCGACGTTCGGCGTCGCCAGCTACCCGGGCGACGGGGCGACGGCGACCGAGCTCCTGCGCGCGGCCGACCGAGCGCTGTACGCCGCGAAGGATGCGGGCCGGAACCGGACGCTGGCATTCAGCGGTGCCGGCGTTTCGGCGGCCGGCTGAGGTCGTCCCCCGTTGGCCTTTCGCGGTCGTGCCGTCCGGAGCGGCTGCGATCGTACGCAGCCGATGGGCGACCGGAGACAGGAACTCTCGAATGTTGGAGCGGTACTACCGAGCCTGCGATTGGCCGGTCGAGCGGCTCCCAGCTTCTCATACGGCTCGAATCGAAGAACCAGAATCCATCCAGGACTCGCCGAGAGGGCACGGGAACCCGGCGTGCAGCGCCTTGACTTGTGCTTCGCCGCTACCGGAGAGGAGCGTCGCGCCTCTGAAGGGTCGGGCTACACCGGCCCGGCGGCCGCGCGCAAGACCGCGTCGACGATCTTCGTGTAGGAGCCGCAGCGGCAGAGGTTGCCCGACATGGCCGTTCGAATCTCGGCCGCGGTCGGGTGTGGCGACTCCTCGAGCAGCCGGCACGCGGTCAGGATCATCCCGGGCGTGCAGTACCCGCACTGGAAGGCGTGGGCGTCCGCGAACGCCTGCTGCACGGGATGGCTGCCGTCGAGTCCCTCGACCGTCGTGACCTCACGGCCCTCGGCGAGCGGCGCCAGGAGTAGACATCCGGACACCGGCTCACCGTCGAGCAGCACCGTGCAGGCGCCGCAAACGCCGATGCCGCAGGCCTCACGCACGCTCAGCAGCTCGAGCTCCCTGCGCAGCACGTCGAGGATCGACTCGTCCGCACGCGCGTCGAGCTCACGCTCGAAGCCATTGACCCGAACACGCACCTTCAGACCCGCTCACCGACCTTCTTCTCCGCTGCGGCTAGCACGGACTCGGGCTTCATCGGCAGGTCGTGCAGCTCGATCCCGAGCGAGGCGACGGCGTTCCCGATCGCAGGCGGCACGGGCGGGAGAGCAGTCTCGCCCAGGCCGTGGATCTCGGCGCCGGGTCGCTCGATCAGGTCGTAGGTCAGCCGGTCCGGCAGATCCGCGAAGGCCGGCGTGGCGTAGTCGGACAGGTTCGCGTTGATGACCTGCCCGTCCACATGGGCGACCTCCTCGAAGAGAGCCGTACCGAGCCCCATGATCATCGAGCCTTCCGTCTGCAGCTCGGCCCCCGGTCGGTTGACGACGCGCCCCGCGTAGATGGCGGTGTGGAGGTGGGAGACGGAGATGCGGCCGGTCTCCTCGTCCACGACGATCTCGGCGGCTGCTGCACCCTGGTGCCAGTGGGTGGACGCCACGCCTTGTCCGGTGTCCGGGTCGAGGCCGCCCTGGTCGCTCACCTCCCCCACACCGCGACGGCCGCCGCTTCTTCGCAGCTCCCGGACCGCCTCGACGAGCGCGCGTCCCATCATGTAGGTCGAGCGGCTCGACGTCGTGCGCGTGTCGTACGGGACGACCGCCGTGTCGGCATCGGGGAAGCGAACGTGGCTCGGGTCGACGCCGAGCTCCTCGGCGGCCAGCAGTGAGATCGCACGCCGGGCGCCCTGGCCCATCTCCGCCGTCGCGCAGCGCAGCACGAAGGTGCCGTCGTCCTGAGCCTCGACCGCCACCGCGGCGCGGCTTGGGGTCTGCATGCCCTTCATCACGAGGCTCAGTCCCTTGCCCTCCCGCCCTTCGTACCAGCCGATCGCCCGCGCCGCGGCCTCGAGGCACTCGGCGAACCTGACGTCGTGCATCGTCTCGCCGGTGCAGTAGCGGTCGCCCTCGCGCAGGACGTTCCGCAGGCGAAGCTCGAGTGGGTCGATTCCCAGCTCGTCCGCGAGCGCGTCCAGCGCGCGCTCCGACGCCCATGTGGACTGCATCTGGCCGTAGCCACGGAAGGCCCCGTTCGGCGGGAGGTTCGTGTAGACGCAGAACGAGTCGACCCACACGTTCGGGATGCGGTAGGGCCCCGGCGCCGCGAAGCCCATCTTTTGCGCGACCCCGGGGCCGCAGTCGGCGTAGGCGCCCGTGTCGGCGTGGCACGTGACCTGCTTGGCCACGAGCGTCCCGTCCGAGCGAGCCCCGAGCCGCACGGAGATCGTGGCCGGATGGCGGTTCAGCGTCAGCCACTCCTCGCTCCGGGGGAGCACGACCTTGACCGGCCTCTCCGCCTTGCGCGCGAGCGCGGCCGCGATCGCCTCGGTGCGCACGAAGGTCTTCGCCCCGAAGGAGCCGCCCATCGGCAGGCTCACGACCCTCACGCGCTCTTCGGGCAGGCCGAAGCTGCGCGCCAGGTCCTCCCGCACGTTGAACGGGGTCTGCGTGCCGGTCCACACCTCGAGCAGGCCGTCGCTCCAGCGGGCGACGCAGGCATGAGGCTCCATCGACGCGTGCTGGGCGCCCGCGCAGCGGTAGGTGCGCTCCACGACCACCTCGGCCTCGGCGAAGCCCGTCTCGACGTCTCCGTGCCGGATGCGGAAACGGTGGCAGACGTTCGTCCCCGGCTGCGGGCGCATGGCGAAGTACGCGGCTGCGCCGCCCGCGACCGCCCTCTCGTGCACGAGCGGCGCGTCCGCGCCGGCAGCCTCGACGGCGTCGAAGACCGCCGGCAGCTCGTCGTAGTCGACGTCCACGAGCGGCAGGGCGTCCTCCGCCTCGTGCGGCGTCGCCGCCGCCACCGCCGCCACCGGGTCGCCGGCGTAGCGAACGCGCTCGAGCGCGAGCACGCCCTGATCCTGGATCTGGCAGCCGTAGAGCGCGAGATCGCGCACGTCGTCGGGAACGAGGACGACGCATGTCTCGGGGACGGCGGAGGCGTCGAGCGCGAGCACCCGCGCGTGCGGGTACGGCGAGCGCACGATGCGTGCGTGCAGCATCCCGGGCAGCTGGAGATCCTCTGCGTAGCGGCTCCCGCCGCTCACCCTCGGGTCCGTCACGCCGCGAGCTCCTCCAGCGCCCGCCGCACCTCCACCCCGATCACCCTGCGCCGGTACTCGGGCGAGCCGCTCACGTCACCGATCGGCTCGATCGCCTCGGCATAGGCATTCGCGACGGTGGCGGGGTCCGCGTCGTCCTCGCAGAGATCTGGAAGGTACTGGGGCCGGTCCGACACGGCGCCTACCACCACGCGCAACCCGCCCGGACGCCGGCAGGCGGCGACGCCGACACACGGCCGATCCTCGTGCGAGCGGGTGCGGAACTTACGGTACCGAGCCCGGTGCGGCCCGCCGGGCACTCGCACCTCCACGATCAGCTCGTCGTGCGCGAGCGACGTCTCGTAGTGGCCGACGATCAGGTCCTCCAGCGCGATCTCGCGCACGCCCCGAACGCTCCGCGCGACCGCGCGCGCGCCGAGCGCGACGAGCATCGAAGGAGGATCCGACGCGTAGTCCGCGTCCGCGAGCACGCCGCCCACGGTCGCCCGGTTGCGGATCCGGGCGCTCGCCACGAGGGAAAACGTCTCCGAGAGGGCGGGCCACGCTCGCTGCACGAGCGGCGAGAGCTCGACGGCACGGTGAGTCACCATCGCCCCGAGCACGAGCTCCTCCCTCTCCTCCCGGATCGACGCCAGACCGGGCACCCGGCCGAGGCTGAGGAACGCCGCCGGAGCCAGCAGGCGCTGGTTGACCAGGATGCCCACGAAGGTGCCGCCCGCGACGACGGTGGCGTCGTCGAGCTCTGCCTTGAGGGCGAGCGCCTCGTCGAGCGAGGCCGGCGCCAGCCACTCAGGCTGCAAGACGAGTCGCCTTCTCGAAGAGCGGCCGCGCCAGCTTGCGCGCGCGCGGGTAGCGGATGCGCTCGAACATCCAGCGGTGCTGGTCGATCCCGCGCTGCAGGCTGCACCGGCCCTCGGCCGCCCAGCGGGCGGGCAGGTCGACGTTGACTTCGAGGAAGGAGAGGGAGTCGGCCGCCTGCAGCAGATCCTCGTCCGGCTCGCCGCCCGTCTCGTGCGAGCGAATCAGGCGCTCGACGTCGGCAACGAGGCGATCGTCTGCTCCCTGCTCACGGAGCCAGCCGGCCACGAAGCCCGCCGAGCGCTCGGAGTGCCGGCGCCTGTAGTCCATGTCGTCCTCGGGCGCCACCGTGAGGTCGTTGACGGGACCTCCGGGGAAGTGGCGCTCGATGTCGTGCGTGAGGGCTGCGAGCCGTAGCGCCTCGGAGGCGGCGGGGTCGAGGTCGATCACCCAGTCGCGCGTCCGGCGCAGATGGTTTGCGTTCCAGTACGGCTCGATCCACTCCACGGCCCGCTGCTCGAGGGTCACAGCGTCGTCACCGGCCGCGACTGCAGCAGGACGAGCTCTCCGTCCGCAATCGCCCATTCCACGTCCTGCGGGGCACCGAAGGAGTCCTCCAGCGTGCGGCCGAGCTCGGCGAGCGCCGCGAGCTCCGCCCTCTCGAGCACGCCGCCGTTCGGCAAGTGCTCGCGTTTCGGCGTTCCCGCACGGTCGACGACGTAGTGGTCGGGCGTGATCTCGCCCGAGACCACCTGCTCGCCGAGCCCGAAGATCGCCTCAACGATCATCTGATCGCGCCGGCGCTGCACGGGATCGGCGGTCAAGAGCACGCCCGACTTCCGCGGCTCGACCATCCGCTGGACGACGACGGCCATGCGCAGATCGTCGAGGGAGCCCTTGCAAGCTCGGTAGAAGAGGGCGCGCTCGCTGAAGAACGACGCCCAGCACTCGACCACGCGCCGGCAAACCTCCGCTGCGCCCAAGACGTTGAGGAAGGTCTCCTGCTGGCCCGCGTAGCTGGCAGCCTCCGAGTCCTCGGCGCACGCGGAGGAGCGGACGGCGACAGAGCCCTCGCCGAGCTCGGCGAGGGCCGCCGAGATCTCCTCGGTCGGCGGCTCGCAGGCTGCGACGAGCGCCTCCGCCGCCGCGTGGTCACCCGCGACCGCGAGCTCCCGCAGACGGACCGCGTCTACCGACCGCTCGAGCGTCCCGGACGGAACGACGAACCCCGGCGGAACGGGCAGCCCCCGAGCCGTCATGGCGGCGAGGCTCGCACCCTTGCCGCCGGCGCAGGCGACGTCGCGGCACGCGTCGTCTCCGAACCAGACGAGTGCCGGCTCAGCCATCGAGGATCGCGACCGCGCGCACCGGCGCCGCCGTCGTGCCGATCCACTTGACCGGGAAGACCGCGAGCTTGAAGCCGTGCGCGGGCAGCTGGTCGAGATTGGTGAGGTTCTCGAGATGCCAGTAGTCCTCGTCGTTCATCACGAGGTGCGCCTCCCAGAAGTGCTTACCCTCGAACATCGCCCACACCGGTGGATCGAACGTGATCGCGTCGCAGCCCATCATGCGCACGCCCTTCGAGATGAGGTAGCGGGTCGCCTCTGCGGTCATGCCGGGGAAGTCGGTCTTGTAACGCTCCTCGGTGTTGTAGGCGCCCGCTCCCGTGTGGATGAGGACGATATCGCGGTGCTTGAGCCGGTAGTCGATTGCGGCGAGCGCAGTGTCGACCTCGTCCGGAAAGATGCGCGTGCCCTTCTCCTTGTGCCGGAAGTCGAGCACGACGCCGTCCGAGAAGCAGTACTCGAGCGGGATCCCCTCGACCCCCGGAGCCTCGGGCCCGCGGATGTGCTTGACCGCGTCCATGTGCGTCCCTACGTGGTCGTTCTGCACGACGACGTAGCTCGCGGTCAGCGACGGCGCGCCGTGCTCGGCGGCGCCGATCCGCTCCGCGAAGTCGGTCCAGCTCTCGTAGAGCATGAGCATCGGCGGGGGCACGCGCGGGAACGTCAGCATGTCCGGGTGGACGGGCATCGAGAGATCGACCAGCCGGGTCACGTCCCGGCCCCTCGCAACAGCTCCGCGAACTCCTCGAGGTGCCGGCGCAGCGCTGTGCCGGCACGGTCGGGATCGCCGGCGCGCAGCGCGTCGAGGACCGGGCGGTGGCGCTCGGCGATCTCGTGGCCGTCCATGCCGGTGCGAAGCGCGGTCACGATCGTCCTGCCCTCGATGCGCATGAACCCCCACACGTCGAGCAGGATGCCGTTCCCGGCAGCCTCGACGATCAGTCGGTGGAAGGCGACGTCGTGGAGGACCTGCTCGTGCAGATCGCCTGCATCCGCCGCCCGGTGCATGGCGGCGAGCTCGTCCTCCAGGGCGTCGACGTCGCCCCCGAGCCGAATCGCCGCTTCGCGCGCCGCCAGCTCCTCGAGGGCGGCACGAACCGGGTAGATCTCGAGCAGCTCCTCCTGCGAGACCTTGCGGACGCGCGCTCCCTTGAACGGCGACGACTCGACGAAGCGGAGCAGCTCGAGGTCGCGCAGCGCCTCGCGGACGGGTGCCTGGCTGGTGCCCACCTCCGTGGCGATTCTCGTCTCCACGAGCCGGTCGCCCGGCTGGTACCGGCCGGCGAGGATCCGCTCCAGGAGCAACTCTTTCACCTGCTCGCGGAGGACGACGCGCGCGACCGCGCTCACCGGAGAACCTCGACCGTCCCGACCGTGCCGTTCACTCGCACCCGGTCGCCGGTGGCGATGCGCTGCGTCGCGAGCGAGGTGCCGACGACCGCGGGGATCGCGAACTCGCGTGCCACGACGGCCGGGTGGGAGGCGACGCCGCCGGCGTCGGTCACGAGCCCGCCGATCTTCGTGAAGAG
>JBBSIG010000103.1:0-8556 GCA_038232215.1 Gaiellales bacterium
GCCGGCTTGCCGGCGACGCCCCAGTGCTTTGCGGGGACGCCCTCCACCAGCACCCAGATGTGCTCCTTCGCGGCGCCGCTCGACTCGGCGAGCGCGTCCGTCAGCTGCTCGATGATCCTCGGTACGGACTCCTCCGTGACGCGCGTGTCGTAGAGCTTGACCTCGATGAGCGGCATCCGACTCCTCCTTGTCTCGAGTTGCGTTGGCCGGGCCGTCTCTCGAGGCCCGGAGAGAGCTCGCTACCGCTCGACGTGACCGGCCCCGCCGGCCGGGCCGAGGACGAGGTCGAGCTCGCGATCCGGCACGTGGTCGAGCGGAACGGGCGCGAGCGCCTCGAGAAACGTGACGCCGCCCTCGGAATGCAGCTCGTGCCCGAGGCCCCGGTTGACGACCGCGACGTCGCCGACGCGAAGCTCGCGGGTCTCGCCCTCGACCGTCATCGTGACG
Source organism: Gaiellales bacterium (assembly GCA_038232215.1). Classification (GTDB taxonomy): domain Bacteria; phylum Actinomycetota; class Thermoleophilia; order Gaiellales; family Gaiellaceae; genus JBBSIG01. Next base: position 448 of record JBBSIG010000103.1, read on the forward strand.
GCACCCTCGACGATCACCAGCACCTGCTCGGTGTCTGCGTGCGAGTGCCAGGCCACCTGCTTGCCCGGCTCGTAGGTGACCCGGCAGAGCAGCACCTGCTCGCCGCCGATCGCGTTCAGGCGAACGCCGTCGAAGAGCTCGTGCGGCTCGCGGCCGTTCCAGGTACGAAACGGCGAGCCGCCGTCAGGCATCGACCACGAGGAACCCCTCGCCGCCGGTCGCGCTGACCGTGCGGACGGACAGCTCCTCGTCGAAGACGACGCGCTTGCCCTCGCGGCGCGGCTCCCGCTTCTCCTCGAGCGCCCGCAGCACGCGCTCGGGGGTGGCGGGGCATTCGGTGATCCAGACGCCGACCGCGTCGTGGATGGCAGAGCAGATGGCGGGGGGCTGCGCGTTGTTCGCCATCTCGCCGATCGCCTTCGCCCCGAAGGGCCCGTCCGCGGACGGGTTCTCCAGGATCACGTTCTCCAGCTCGGGCAGATCCTCGAGCGTCGGCGCGAGATAGGCGCCGAACTGGTCGCCGCGGTGCTCCACCGAGGGGTAGTACGGGTATGCCGCCTCGAGCAGGCCGAGCCCGAGGCCCATCATCGCCCCGCCCTCGATCTGGCCCTCGACGAGCGTCGGGTTGATCGCCCGGCCGACGTCGTACACCTGGATCAGGCGCAGCACCTGGACGTCGCCCGTCTCGTCGTCGACCTCCACGTCGGCGACGCAGGCGGCGTAGGAGATCGCCGAGTGCGGCTCCGAGTCGACCGACCCGGTGTCGTCGTCCACGACGGAGTACGCCTTCAGCGCGGCGCCCGTGCCCGTGATCAGCTCGCCGTACGTCCAGGTCGCCGCGGCGGCCACCTCGGGAATCCCGATCTTCTTCTGCGGCGACCCCTTCGCGGTCACCTCGCCGTCCGCGATCTCGAGGTCGTCGGGGCTGATCTCGAGCTCCCTGGAGGCGATGTCCAGGATCCGCTCCTTCGCCTTCTCCGCCGCGAAACGGACGGCGTTGCCGCCGATGAAGGTGCCCCGCGAGGCGAAGGTGCCGGTGCAGACGGCGGAGGAGTCCGTGTTCGAGTTGTCCATCGTGACCCAGTCGTAGGGCACGCCGAGGGTGTCGGCGACGATCTGCGTGTGCACCGTCTTCGAGCCCTGGCCGATGTCGACGGTGCCGGCGAAGACGTCGACGCGCCCGTCCGGCTTCAGCTTCAGCCAGGCCTGGGTCGGGTCGCCGTTCTGGTTCATGCCGGTCGGATACTCGATCGTCGCGATCCCGCGACCGCGGTGCTTGGCCATCTTTACTCCTCCCCGTCGAGGCTCTGCTGGGCGACGAGATGCTCCGGGAGCAGAGCGCCCGTGCGCGGCTCGTTTGTCATCGAGCGGTACTCCGGCCTCAGCTCGAGGCCGATCCGGTCGGCGGCGGCGTGCATGACCTGGATCGTGGACGGGTCCTTCAGCGGAACGCGGTTCGCCGTCGTGTCGCCGATCCGGTTCGCGTTCTTCAGCCGCAGCTCGAAGGGGTCGATGCCGAGCACGTCGGCGATCCGGTTCAGGTGCAGCTCGACGGCGAAGGAGACCGAGGTCACGCCGAACCCCCGCATCGCGGTCGTGGGAACCCGGTTCGTGAAGACGACGTAGCCGTCGAAGTGCACGTTCGGGATCGTGTACGCCCCCGTGTGGTGGAAGGCGTGCTTCGTGAGCCCGTACGACGAGAAGCGCGTGTAGGCACCCGCGTCGTGCAGGGTCAGCGTGCGCCGCCCGAGAATCCAGCCGTCGCTCGTGACCGCGTCGGCGAGCTCGACGTGCCAGGGAGCCCGCGTCGAGGAGGCGAGGAACTCCTCCCGCCTCGTCCAGCGCCACTTGACCGGACGCTGCGCCTTCAGCGCGAGGAGGGCGCAGACGGTCTCGCTGGCGGTGTCGACCTTGCCGCCGAAGCCGCCGCCGACCGTGCCGCCGACGAACTTCAGCTTGTTGAGCGGCCACTGCAGGTGCGCGGCGACGACACCCATCGAGAAGTACATCGCCTGCGTGCAGGAGTAGATGGTCAGGCGGCCGTTCGCCTCGGGCACGACGAGCGCGACCTGCGGCTCGAGGGGCACGTGCTCGATCGCCTGGGGGCGGTACACCCCCTCGACGATCGTGTCCGCCTGGTCGAACGCCGCCTCCACGTCGCCCTTGCGGATGCGGCGCTGCGGGTGCGGACCGAAGTGCGGGAACACCGGCCCCCAGGGGTGGATCCTCGGCGCCCCGGCGTCGAAGGCCTTGCGCATGTCGAAGATGGGCTCCCGCTCCTCGTACTCGACCTCGATCAGGTCGAGCGCCTCGAGCGCGGTCGCCTCGTCCTCGGCGGCGACGGCCGCGATCGGCTGGCCGAGGTACCGGACCTCGCCGTCGGCGAGCAGCGGCTCGTCGGCCGGCACGCCCAGCGCCTCCAGGTGCCCGTAGACGTTCGACGGCACGTCCGCGTGCGTGACGACGGCGCGGACCCCCGGATGCCGCTCGGCCTTCGAGGTGTCGAGGCGCACGATCTCCGCGTAGTGGTGGGGCGAGCGGAGAGCCTTCACCCAGAGCGGGTTCGAGACCCGCACGTCGTCGACGTAGGTCGTCCGGCCCGTGACGTGTGCGACCCCGTCGTAGCGGGGGAGCCGTGCTCCGACGGCCTTCATGCCGGGCTCCCCGGGACGAGGATCTCCGGTTGGTCGGGGCGGGCCTCGACGTCCGGCTCGACCGCTGCGACATCGACCTCGCCCCGCGCCGCCGCCAGCACCGCGTCGACGATCTTGACGTAGCCGGTGCAGCGGCAGACGTGGCCGCCGAGAGCCTCGAGCACGCCCTCGCGGGTGACCTCGGGCTCACGCTCCACGAGCGCGTGCGCGGCCACGAGGAAACCGGAGGTGCAGAAGCCGCACTGCGCGGCGTAGTGCGCGGCGAACGCCGCCTGGACCTGCGACAGGGACTCGGGCGCGCCGAGCCCCTCGACCGTCGTGATCTCGGCTCCGTCGACGGCCGCGAGCGGGATCAGGCAGGAGCGCCGCGGCTCACCCTCGACGAGCACGGTGCAGGCGCCGCAACCTCCCTGCTGGCAGCCGGCCTTCGGGCTCGTGATCCCGAGCTCGTCGCGCAGCACGTGCAGGAGCGGCCTGAGCGGCGAGCTCGCCAGCTGCCGCTCGACTCCGTTCACGCTCAGCTTCATCGAGCCTCCTTCAGGTCGGCGAGGACACGGGCGACGAGCACCGGCAGCATCTTCCTGCGGTACCACGCCGAGGCGAGCGCGTCGTCCTGCGGATCCGCGTCCGCCAGCGCGTCGGAGGCGTCCCGGCTCGACTCGACCGCGTGCAGCCTGACTGCGCGGGGGGCGGCGCCGGTGGCTGCGATCCTGAGGACTCCGTCCCGCTCGGCGGCGGCCACGGCGAGCGGCGTGTACGAGTGGGCGTGTGGCCGATCGAGGACCGCGTGGGCGGCGGCGTCGGGCGGCCCGTCGAGCTCGAGCTCGAGCACGAGCCGGCCCGTGCCCTCGCCGGCGAGGAAGCTGTCGACCTCGTCGACGCGCTCGCCGCCCGGCCCCGCGGAGCGGACGCGCGCCGCGAGCGCGAGCAGAGGCGCCTGCAGGTCGCCGCGCGGGAACTCGCGCCCGGGCGGTGCGCAGAGGTTGCCCCCGACGGTGCCCTGGCTCCTCACCTCCAGGTCGGCGACGTTCGCGGCGGCGCTCGCCAGCGGCTCGAGCCCGAGCTCGGCGAGCTCGGCGACGGTCGTCGTCGCGCCGATCCGGATCGTCGAGCTCCCGGAGTGGACGCCGCCGAGACCGGCCCTGACGAGCAGGAGCGTGCGGCCCGGACGGAGCCGGCCCTCCGCGATCTCGGGCATCAGGATCGTGCCCCCGGCGAGCACGGTCACGCCCGCTCCGTCGCCGAACGCCTCGATCGCCTCCTCGCGGGAAGCGGGCAGGAGAACCTCTGTCGCGGGGGCGGAGACGGCCATGGGCGGCCGATTATCTCTGTCCGGAGCCGACGCCCGCAAACACGACCGTCGAGCGCGCCTACAGTATGGGCCGAGATGGCGTTCGCGACGATCGAGGAGCTCGAGTCCGCTCTCCGCGAGTGCTCCTACCTGCCGGACCGCGGACTCGCCACCGCCCTCTTTCTCTCCCTGCGCCTCGAGAAGCCGCTGCTCCTGGAAGGCGAGGCCGGCGTCGGCAAGACGGAGGCGGCGAAGTCGGTGGCCGAGGCGCTCGGCGCGCGGCTGATCCGGCTCCAGTGCTACGAGGGCCTGGACGTCGCCCACGCCGTCTACGAGTGGAATTACTCGCGGCAGCTCCTGCACATCCGCGCCGCGCAGGAGGGGACCGTGGACGAGCAGGAGCTCTTCGGGCCCGAGTTCCTGATCCGCCGGCCGTTGCTCGAGGCGATCGAGACCGACGAGCCGGTGGTGCTCCTGATCGACGAGATCGACCGGGCCGACGAGGAGTTCGAGGCCTTCCTGCTCGAGATCCTGTCCGACTTCCAGATCACGATCCCGGAGCTCGGAACGATCCGCGCGCGGCGCCGGCCGGCGGTCGTCCTGACCTCGAACCGCACCCGCGAGCTGCACGACGCGCTCAAGCGCCGCTGCCTCTTCCACTGGATCGGCCACCCGGCTCTCGAGCGCGAGATCGAGATCGTGCGCCTGCGCGTGCCCGGGGTGCCCGAGCGTCTCGCCGCCCAGGCCGCCGCGTTCGTGCAGGGGCTGCGACACCTCGACCTCGCGAAGCCGCCTGGCCTCGCCGAGACGATCGACTGGGCGCAGGCGCTCGCCGCGCTCGGCCGTCGCGAGCTCGACGCGCAGATCGTCGAGCAGACGCTCGGCTCCGTGCTCAAGTACCACGAGGACTTCCAGCTCGTGCGAGACGAGACGCTCGCCGGGCTCGTGGCGGAGGCGCGCGCTGCCCGGTAGCGCCCTCGTCCGCCACGTGGTCACCTTCGGTCGCGTGCTGCGTGAGGCCGGGCTCGAGGTCGGTCCGAGGCGGATCGCCGACGCGCTTGCGGGGCTCGACGAGGTCCGGCTCGAGAGCAGAGACGACGTCTACTGGACGCTCCGCTGCACGCTCGTCTCGGGGCCCGACGGCGTGGAGCCGTTCGACCGAGCCTTCGACGCCTGGTTCCTGCGCTCACCCGTCCGGGCCCCGGGACGAGTGCTCGACGCGCCGCCGAAGCCCGCCCACGGCCGGCCGACGCCGCAACGCGTCGCAGAGGGCGAGCCGGAGGAGCGGGAGGAAGCGCCGGCCGGCTGGAGCGCCGAGGAGCTGCTCCGCCGGAAGGACTTCGCGGCGATGAGCGAGGAGGAGCTCGCCCGGGCTCGCCGCCTGATCGAGCGGATCGTCACCACCCGGCCGCTCCGCCGCTCGCGCCGTCTGCGCCCGCACGCCCGGGGCCGCGAGCTCGACCTCCGCCGCCTCGTCCGCTCCTCCCTCGCGACCGGCGGCGATCCCGTCGAGCGTGCGTTCCGACGCCGAGTCGAGCGCCGCCGGAAGCTCGTGCTCCTGTGCGACGTGTCGGGCTCCATGGCCGCGTACTCGCGGGCGCTCCTGCTCTTCGCGCACGCGACCCTGGGCTCCGGCAGCGGCGTCGAGGCGTTCGCCTTCGGCACGCGGTTGACGCGGCTGACGCCCGACCTCGCGACCCGCGATCCGGATGCCGCGCTCAGTGCCGCGACACGGAGCGTCGTCGACTGGTCGGGGGGCACGCGCATCGGCGCCTCCCTGAAAGCCTTCAACGACGAGTGGGGCCGCCGCGCGCTCTCGCGCGGGGCCGTCGTCGTCGTCTGCTCCGACGGCTGGGAGCGGGAGGACGCGGGCCTCGTCGAGCGCGAGATGGCCCGGCTCGCGCGCGCGGCCTACGCGATCGTGTGGGTCAACCCGCTGAAGGGAGGTGCGGACTACCAGCCGCTCGCGGGCGGGATGCGGGCCGCGCTGCCCTACGTCGACCGGTTCCTGCCCGGCCACGACGTCGCGAGCCTCGAGGATCTCGCAGCCGTGCTCGCCGGCATCGAGCGGAGGCACGCGGCGTGAAGGAGATCCTGGCGGACGTCGAGCGCTGGCGGGCGGACGGGCAGAAGGTGGCGATCGCGACCGTCGTGGCGACGCGGAAGTCGGCGCCGCGTCCGGTCGGCTCCAAGCTCGCGATCTCGGAGGGCGGCGAGATGGCGGGCTCGGTCTCGGGCGGCTGCGTGGAGTCGGACGTCTACCGCTGCGCGCGCGAGGTGCTCGAGACGGGCAGGCCGCAGCTCCTCTCGTACGGCATCTCGGACGATCTCGCCTTCACCGTGGGGCTGCCGTGCGGCGGCGAGATCGACGTCTTCGTCGAGCCGCTCGAGTGACGACCCCGACCGACCGGCTCCTCGCGGCGATCGCGCGCGAGGAGAGCGCGGTCCTCTTCACCGTCGTGGCCGGGGAGCCGCTCGGCGGCAAGCTGCTCGTGCTGGAGGACGGCGAGCGGCTCGGCGAGGACCTCGGCCCGACCCGTGAGGAGGCCGAGGAGCTGATCCGCGGCGGTCGCAGCCGTCTGCTCGAGCTCGACGGACGCACGGTGTTCGCCGAGGTCTACGGCCCGCCGCCGCGCCTGCTCGTCTTCGGCGCGGTCGACACGGCGGAGGCGCTCTGCCGGGGAGCGAAGGCGCTCGGCTGGCGGACGATCGCGGCCGACGCGCGCGGGGCGTTCGCGACGCGCGAGCGTCTGCCGAGCGCCGACGAGCTGATCGTGGCCTGGCCCGAGGAAGTGCTCGAGCGCGTCGCGCCCGACCACGCCACGGCGGTGGTCGTGCTCACGCACGACGACAAGTTCGACGTCCCGGCACTCGCCGGCGCTCTTCGCACGGACGCGTTCTACGTCGGCGCGCTCGGTTCCCGGCGCACGCAGGCCCGCCGGCGCGAGCGCCTGCTCGAGGCAGGGGTCGACGAGGCGTCCCTCGCCCGCGTCTCGGGGCCGTGCGGGCTCGACATCGGCGCCGACACGCCGGCCGAGACGGCGCTCTCGATCCTCGCCGAGGCTCTCGCTGCGCGAGCGGGGCGCGACGGCGGACCGCTTCTGTCTGCGGCCGGGCGCATCCACGTCGAGGTCGACGAGATGGTTGATTCCAAATTCGGGTGCCGCCCGGGGACGTCCCCGGCCAAGCCGGGCGCCGAGATCGCTCGCGGCGCAGGCCTGTAGGCCTGGGCAAGAGCGAGCTCGACGATCCGGCGCCGTGCCGGGGGCGTCAGCCGGCGCCGCTCGGATTTGGAATCAATCATCTGGGGCTCGCCGTTTGTTAGGTTCCGCGCCTCGTTCCGGCAGCCGAGGAAAGGAAGTGGCTCAATGGCCGTGCGCGTCAAGTCAGAGGCCCTCCACGAGCTGATCGCCGAGGACGCCGAGCCCGAGCGGCTCGCGACCGGCTTCACGTTCACGGAGGGCCCGCTGTGGAACGCGGAGGGCGAGTACCTGCTCTTCAGCGACATGCCGGCGGACATCCGGCGTCGGTGGGACGAGAGGGACGGCGTCCAGGAGGTCGCGAACCCGAGCAACAAGGGCAACGGGATGACCTACGACGCGGAGGGGCGACTGCTCGTCTGCGAACACGTGACGAGCTCGCTCGTGCGGATGGATCCCGACGGCCGCGGGGGCTCCCGCGAGACACTCGCGTCGCACTGGCAGGGCAAGGAGCTGAACAGCCCGAACGACGTGATCGTCGCGAACGACGGCTCGATCCTCTTCAGCGATCCCTGGTACGGCCGCATGCCGGGCTTCGGGGTCGAGCGGAAGAAGGAGCTCGACTTCCAGGGTGTCTACCGGCTGCCGCCGGACGGCGGCGAGCTGCAGCTCCTCGTCGACGACTTCGAGCAGCCGAACGGCCTCTGCTTCTCGCCCGACGAGTCGCTCCTCTACATCAACGACACCCCGCGTGCGCACATCCGCGTCTTCGACGTGCAGGAGGACGGCACGATCGCGAACGGCCGCCTGTTCTTCGAGGGGATCGGCAGCGGCGTGATCGAGGAGGGCATCCCCGACGGGATGAAGCTCGACGAGCGCGGCAACGTCTACGTGACCGGGCCGGGCGGCGTCTGGGTGATCAGCCCCGAGGCCGAGCACCTGGGCGTGATCGAGGTGCCCGAGA
>JBBSIG010000104.1:0-8491 GCA_038232215.1 Gaiellales bacterium
GCGGCCGCCTACGACGTCGATCGAGTCGGCGCGCAGATCGCCCGCCTCGCCGCCCGGTCGGCCGGCGCTCGCGGAGCGCGCCTGTGGCGGGGCGGCGAGACCCTCTCCTGCGTGGCGGCGTTCGGCACCGTGGCCGCACCCGTTCCCCACGAGGCGATCGAGCGGGCGCTCCGGCAGCGTCAGGTCGCCGCGGTCGAGCAGATCGAGCACGAAGCCGCTACCTCGGCGGTCGTGCAGGTCGGCCGGCCCCCGCTCGGCGCGCTCGAGCTGCTGTTCGAGCCGGGCTCCGCGCCGACCCAGGCGTCGCTCGCACGGCTCTCGACCCTTTGCGTGCGCGGGGCGCAGGCCATGCGCTCGACCGAGCGTGCACATGTCGCGGCGGTGGAGCTCGAGCGGACGCGCGCGCTCCTTGCCGTCGTCGGCCAGGCGATCGCCCAGCTCTCGCTGTCGCACACGCTCGAGACGGCGGTGGAGCGGGTGGCCGAGCTGCTCGGCGCCGACCGCGTCGCGATCTACCTGCGCGACGAGGAGGGGCGACTGCCGGTTGCGGCCGGACGCGGGCTCCTGGGCCCGCACGGGCTCGTCGCCGAGCGCCTGCTCGCGCACGCGCTCGAGCCGTTTCGGAGCCGCGGTGTACTCCACGTCCGGGACGCCGCGACGAGCCCGCTGCTCGCGGAGGTCGTCGGCGCGGTCGCGGAGTCCCGCATCGAGGCGGCGATCGCCGTCCCGCTCGTCGGCGTCGACGAGGTGATCGGGCTGCTCGCCGTCTATCCCGGCGCCGGCCGCGGTCTCACCGCGAACGAGGCGGCTCTCCTCTCCGCACTCGCCCTGCAGCTCGGCGTGGCGGTCGAGAACGCACGCTTGCACGAGCGCACGAAGCTGCTCGGCGTCGAGCTGGAGCAGGCGCTCGCGAGCGAGCGGCAGGCGGCCAGGCAGCTCGGCGCGCTCTACGAGATCTCGCGCTCGTTCGCCCAGACCCTCTCCCTCGACACGACGCTCGAGGCGGTCGCGCGCACCGTCGTCGAGCTGCTCGACGTCGACGTCGCGGTGATGCTGATGCCGGACGCCCGCCGGGAGTCGCTCGAGCCGCGGGCGATCCACGTCGGCGACGGCCGTCTGCGCGAGGCGGTCGCCACGATGCTCGGGCGACCGCTGCCCTTCTCCGCCCGGCCTCTGCAGCGGCTGTTTCGGCGGGGCGACCCCATCGTGCTGGACACGACGATCGCGCGCCAGCTCGGCGACGCGCACGTCAGCCTGCTGCCGTTCCTCGAGAAGGGGTGGACGGGGGCGATCGTGCCGGTCGCGACCTCCGCCGAGGTGATCGCCGCGCTCTGCCTGCTCTCCCTTCGCCCCGACCGGCAGATCTCCGCCGGGACGATCGACGAGGCGCTCGCGCTCGCGGGACAGGCGGCGCTCGCAATCGACAACGCCCGCCTCTACCAGGGTCAGAAAGAGTTCTACGACACGATGCAACGCTCCCTGCTGCCGCGCTCGCGTCCACGGTTGCGCGGGCTCGAGCTCGGCGAGGTGTACGAGTCGTCGGCGCGTGTTGACGTTGGGGGAGACGTCTACGACTATCTCGTGCTCCCGGACGGTCGGCTCGCCGTGGTTCTCGGGGACGTCACGGGCCACGGGATCGAGGCGGCGGCCGACATGGCGATGGCGAAGTTCGTCTTCCGCTCGCTCGCGCGCGAGCACCCCGAGCCGGGAGACTTCCTCACCTCGGTCAACGAGGTTGTCGTCGGCGAGATCGGCGCCGGCAAGTTCATCACCATGCTGTACCTGACCATCGACCCGGCCACGGGCGAGCTGGCGGCTGCGAGCGCCGGTCATCCCGAGCCGCGCCTCGTGCTGCCGGACGGAGCGGTGCGCCCGATCGAGGCCCGGGGGCTCGTGCTCGGCGTCGCCGAGGCGCAGGAGTATCCGGAGGTGCGCGCCGAGCTTCCCCCGGGCGGCGCTCTCGTCATGTTCACCGACGGCGTGATCGAGGCGCGCCGCGAAGGAGAGGTCTACGGCCTCGAGCGCCTCGACGCGCTGCTCGCCCGCCGGGCGGGGCTCTCCGCCAAGGAGCTCGCGCTCGCGGTGGTCGCCGACTGCCGCTCCTTCTCGGGCGGCGAGCTGGCGGACGACTGCGCCGTCGTCGTCATCCGGCGCCCGGCCTAGAGATCAGTCCCCTCGGATCGGCCCAAGGCCCCTCGTTCGGGGGAGAGCTCCGCGAGGAGGCCCGGCTATCATCCGAGCTCGATCCGGACGATGGACGTGACGAGATGAGACGAGCGGGCCTGGCCCTTGTCCTCCTCGCGGGCTGCGCTGCGGCCGGCGTACTCGCGGCCGTCGTGGTCGCGAGTCCCGGACGCCTGCTTGCCCTGACCACGGGCACCACCCTGACGGGAGCCACGACCGCGATCACCGCGCCGATCGCCACCACGGCGCCGGAGATCGCGAGGACCACCACCACCGCCGTCACCACGACCGCTCGGACGACGACCGCGCGGACGACGACGACCACTGCGAAGACGACGACCATCACGAAGCGCCCGCCGACGACAACCGCGGCGAAGAAGCCGCCGCCGCGACCGCCGCGGCGAGCTCGTCCCCGTCCGCCGCGTCCGGTCACGATCGCGAAGGGCGTCAAGGTCGCGGGGGTCCGGGTCGGCGGGCTGCGGCCAGAGGCGGCGCTCCGCGTCGTGCGAGCCGCGTTCGCCCGTCCGCTCGAGCTCACGCTGCCCGGACGCAAGCTCAGAGTCCCGCCGCGCCAGTTCGCCGTCGCATACGCCAAGCAGGCGGTCGACCGGGCGCGGAAGGCGCCGCCGGGAAGCGCGGTCCGCCTCGTCGTCGCCGTGCGCGGCGCCGCGGTCAGGTCCTACGTGGGAGAGCTCGGCACCCTGCTCGACCGTCCGCCGGCCGACGCCACGCTCTCGCTTCGAGGTAGCCAACCCTGGATCGCTCCCGAGGTGGAGGGCCGCGCACTCGAGCGGGCTCTCGCCACGGGAGCGATCGTCGGTGCCCTCTCGAGGAACAGCCGCCTTCCGATCGGCCTGCGGCTGACGGAGATCGAGCCCGACGTCACCCGGGAGAGCTTCGACTCGGTGATCGTGATCCGCCGGGGCTCGAACCGGCTCGTGCTCTACGACGGCATGCGCGAGCGGCGCGTGTTCGGCGTCGCGACCGGGCAGTCGGCCTATCCGACGCCGCTCGGTCGCTTCAACATCGTCGTGAAGTGGCAGAACCCGTGGTGGTATCCGCCGAGCTCGGACTGGGCGAAGGGGCAGAAGCCGATTCCGCCCGGGCCCGGGAATCCACTCGGAACCCGCTGGATGGGGATCTCCTCCCCCGGAGTCGGTATCCACGGGACGAACAACGAGAGCTCGATCGGATACTCCGTCTCGCACGGCTGCATCCGCATGCACGTGGCCGAGGCCGAGTGGCTGTTCGAGCACGTCGAGATCGGTACGACGGTCTTCATCGTCTCGTCGTAGAGCCCCTCCCGGGACTACACTGGTGGCGTGAAGCTCGCGCAGGGAGTGGCCCTCGCGGCGGTCGTCGGGCTCCTCGGCCTGCTCGTCTGGAAGGTGGTCACCGAGCAGCGGAGCAGCGCTATTCCCGCCGCCGTGGCCGGCGGTAAGAAGCCGAGTGCCCCGCTGTTCGAGCTGCCGCTGCTCCGCGGCGAGGGCACGGTCGAGCTGCGTTCCCTGCGCGGGCGCGTGGTCGTGCTCAACGTGTGGGCCTCGTGGTGTCGCCCGTGCGCCAGCGAGGCGGCCGATCTCGAGGCGAGCTGGCGCCGGTGGAAGTCGAAGGACGTCGTCTTCCTCGGGATGGACTGGCATGACGCTGCGAGCGACGCCCGACGCTTCGCGCGCAAGCACGGTGTCACTTACCCGCTCGTGCGCGACCGTGACGGACAGGTGCTCTCGAAGTACGGGGTCGACGGCGTCCCGCAGACGTTCTTCATCGATCGCGAGGGCCGTCTCGTGGGAGAGCACTTCGAGGGTCCCGTCGACCAGGAGGCTCTCTCGCGGAACATCGAGCTCGCGCGGAGCTGATGCGTCCGGCGCTTCTCCTGGTACTGGCGCTCGCGCTCGCGGGCCCAGCTCTCGCGAGCGAGAGCCATCCGTCGCTGAGCGAGCTCGAGGGACAGGTCATGTGCCCTGTCTGCGGGACCACCCTCGACCAGTCCGACTCTCCCGCGGCGCGACAGATCAAGCGGATCATCTCGGCGCGAATCGCGGCGGGCGACACGAGGAGCGAGATCAAGGCGGCCCTCGTCGAGGACTACGGGCCGGCGATCCTCGCCGAGCCCTCGAAACGCGGCTTCGATCTGGTCGCCTGGTTGCTCCCGCTTGCGGGGATCGCCGTCGCGGCCGCGGTGCTCGCGGTCGCGGCCCGGCGCTGGAGTAGACGGCAGCCTGCGCCCGACGGTGCTCCGGTGCACCTCGAGCCCGAGCTCGAGCGCCGGCTCGACGAAGAGCTCGCGCGCTTCGAGTAGTGCTCTCGCGCATCCCGATCGCGTTCGTCGCGGGCCTCGTCTCCTTTCTCGCGCCGTGCGTGCTGCCGCTCGTGCCCGGCTATCTCTCCGCGGTCTCCGCGGTCGAGGCGCGGAACCTGGGTCGGCCGGGCAACGCGCGGCGGGTCGTCGTCTCGAGCCTGCCCTTCGTCGCCGGCTTCAGCGCCGTCTTCGTGGCGCTCGGGGCGCTCGCCGGGCTCGTCGGAGGGGCGATCGGCCTCGACCAGCGGGTGCTGCTCGAGGTCGCGGGCTTCGTGGTGGTGGTCTTCGGGCTCGCCTTCGTCGGGCTCCTCCCGTTCCCCGAGCGGTTCGTCGCCCCGACGCTCGTCGAGCGGGCCCGGGGGCGAGGCTCGGCGACGCTGCTCGGCGGGGCGTTCGCCGTCTGCGCCGCTCCGTGCGTGGGGCCGGTGCTCGGCTCGATCCTCGTGCTCGCGGGCGACACCAGCACGGTGCCGCAAGCGTCGCTCCTCCTGCTCGTCTACTCGGCGGGCCTGGCCGTGCCGTTCTTGCTCGCCGGGATCGCGTTCACGCGCGCGATGGGCGCGTTCCGCTGGCTGCGGGACCATTACGCGGCGATCCGCACCGTGAGCGGGGTCGCGCTCGTCGGCATCGGCCTCCTGCTCTTCTTCGATCGCTACTGGTGGCTGCAGGTCGCGTTCAACCGCGCGCTGGAGACGGTCGGGCTCGGGGCCTGAGCTACTTCCCCCGGATGCACGCGGTCGGCAGGGCCGTGGCGGAGCCGACGGGGGAAGTAGCTTGGACCAGAGGCTTCGCCTTTGAGACTTGTCCAAATGTCGGAACTGCCTGCACTTTGCGAGTTCGGAAAACGGACAAGGCGCAGCCTGAAAATCAAGCTACTGCCCCCGCTGACCCGCTTCGCCCTGCCGTGATCGTTTTCGCGGGGGAAGTAGCCTAGGCCCGTAGCGGGGTCAGCGAGAGCGAGCCGGCAGCGAGCGTCTGCTCCGCCTGCTCGAGCTGCGACAGGAGGCTCACGACGTCGACCCCCCGGCGTACAGGTGCGTAGGGCATGAGTCGCCGCTTCGCCTTCGCGAGCTGGCGGGCGCAGCCGACCGGCCTGTCCCGGCCCGCCTGGTACCAGGCGACCGTCGCGTGGACGAGGCCCTGAAAGAAGTCACGCTCGCCCGGCTCGGCCGCGCGCCACGCCAGCTCGAGCTCCTCGTGGGCGGCGTAGTACTCGCCGCGCCGCATCAGCTCGAGGCCCGACGCCAGGCGCTCCGCGACCGGCGCTGGCTCCGGCAAGGGTTGAGGCGGGCCGGGCGCCGCGTTACGCTCCCCCGGTGGCGACGATCCTGCTGTGTGGGGTCGACCTCTTCTTCCGCGGGAAGCTCGACGCTCTCCTGCCCGGACATCGCCTCGTCACGGCCGACAGCGTCGACCCGCCCGACCTCGTGATCGCGGACATCGCGCGCATCGACGCGGAGGAGGTCGCAGAGACGTACGCGGACGTGCCGATCATGGGTTTCACGAACCACACGGACACGGCCGGGCTGCGCGCGGCGCGGGCGGCGGGCTTCGACCGAGTGCTGGTGAAATCGGCCCTCACCGAGCGGGCGCCGGACCTGATCGAGGAGCTGCTGACGCCGGTAGAGTAGGGCTCCCGATGACGTACATCATCGCCGAGCCCTGCATCGACATCAAGGATCGCTCCTGCGTGGACGTCTGCCCGGTGGACTGCATCCACGAGGGCGAGCGGATGCTCGTGATCGATCCCGAGGAGTGCATCGACTGCGGCGCCTGCGAGCCGGAGTGCCCGGTCGACGCGATCTTCCCGGAGGACGCCCTCCCGGACAAGTGGGAGCCCTTCGTGAAGATCAACTACGCGTACGGCGAGGGGCTCGACGTGGTCAACCGGCTGGCCAACGACTACGCCGTCGAGCACAACGTCCAGAACCCGCCGCTTTAGCATGGGGGAACCCAGGGGTTCCCCCATGGACCCCCTCCTTCTGCGCGTTCGCTGACCAGCCGCGCTTGGCCTCCCGCCGGGCATAGCCCGGCTCCGGCCGCGGCCGGCTGGCGACGACGCAGGGGAACAGCGGTCCTTGCGAGACCGCTCTGCGTTGAGTCGTTCGCAAGCTGCGGGGCCGCCGGTATCCTGACCCCTGTGCGACCGAAGACCCTCGACCACGTCGCCTTCTGGGTGGCCGATCGCGATCCGATCGCCGAGCTCCTCGAGCGGCACGTCGGGATGCACGTGATCGACCGCCAGGAGGCCTTCACGTTGCTGGGGTCGCACGCGCGGCACGGGAAGCTGACGCTCTTCGACGCGGAGGGGCCGCGCGAGCCGGGAGCGCTGAAGCTCGTCGCCCTGCGGGTCTCCGATCTGGACACCGCCCGTCGCTCGCTGCCCGACGGCGCGGACGACGAGCTCGAGCTCGGCGAGGGCATGCGGCTTCGCCTGGTGGAGGCGGAGACCGACGTCGAGTACGACCTCGACCACGTCGAGCTCCTGTCCGCCGACCCGGAGGCCACGGCCGAGGAATACCTCGAGCTCGGGTTCCGGCCGGCCGAGCGAGGCGCGGGGGGCGTGCCCCGGGTCGAGGTCGGCGGAGCCTTCCTCGAGTTCCACCGGGGTGAGCCGGGCGCGCCCGAGAAGCCGCTGCTGAACCACCTGGCGGTCCTCGTGGACTCGGCGCAGGACCACCTGGCCGCGGCGGAGGAGCGCGACATCGTCGACAACGTCGTCGACGCCGCCAACACCTACGCCGTCTTCGTTCGGGGCCCTGAGGGGGTCCGCATCGAGTACGTCGAGCACAAGCCGACCTTCTCGCTCAGCTAGGAGGACACGTGCTGATCGCGGGCGCCGGGATGGCGGGGCTCTGTTGCGCCGCCCGGGCCGTGGAGCTCGGCGGGCAGCCGCTCGTGGTCGAGAAGGGCACGCGGGCGGGAGGGTCCATGCTGCTCTCGAGCTGCGTGGTCTGGCGATACCGGTCGCTCGACGACTTCCGGCGCGAGTGCCCGGCCGGCGAGCGGGAGCTCCAGGAGCAGGTGGTCGAGGGGCTCGACGAGGGGCTCGAGTGGCTGGAGTCGCTCGGGGCGCCCGTCGTCGCGCGCGAGACCGGCAACCCCCGCACCGTCGGCCTGCGCTTCGAGCCCCGTGGCCTCACGGACGCGCTCGGCCGCGCTGGCGGAGAGGTTCGACTGAATGCGGCGCTCGGGGAGACCGACGGTCCGGTCGTGCTCGCCACGGGAGGTTTCGGAGCCGATCGCGGGCTCGTTCGGCGGCACATCACCTCCGAGGCGGACTCGCTCTGGCTCCGCGCGAACCCCTGGAGCGCGGGAGACGGGCTCCGCTTCGGGCTCCGCCGTGGCGCCGCGCTTTCCGCGGGCATGGACGAGTTCTACGGCCGCAACCTGCCGGCGCCCCCGGCCCGGGTCACCGAGGAGACGTTCGTGGAGCTCGCGCAGCTCTACGGGCGCTTCGCCCTCGTCGTCGACGGGCGCGGAGAGCCGTTCGCGCCCGATCCGTTGAGCTGGTCGGAGACGGATCTCGTGCAGGCGACGGCTCGCCGGCCGGGCGCGGCCGCCTGGTACGTCGTTGACGGGCGGGCACTCGGGAAGCGCGTGCGTGAGCGGACGGTGGCCGACATGGTCGCGGCGGCCGAGGCTGCGGGAGGAACCGTGCGCCGCGCCGACGAGCTCGCGGAGCTCGGGCTGCCGGAGCTGCCGCGCTCCGACCGGCTCCAGGAACCGCCGTACATCGCCGTCCACGTCACCGCCGGGATCACGCACACGGTCGGCGGCCTGCGCATCGACGTGCGGGCCCGTGTGCTCGACGAGGCCGGGCGGCCGATCCCCGAGCTGTTCGCGGCGGGCGCCGACGCCGGTGGGATCTCGGCCGGCGGCTACGCGAGCGGGCTCGCGTCGGCGCTCGTCTTCGGCCGGATCGCGGCCGAGCAGGCGCTCTAACGTGGGGGAACCCAGGGTTCCCCCACGGACCCCCACCTTCTGCGCTCTCGCCGACGAGCC
>JBBSIG010000105.1:0-8426 GCA_038232215.1 Gaiellales bacterium
CTACATCTCGCGGCGGCCGGAGTACGCCCGTCCGAGCGTCACCTCGTCCGCGTACTCGAGATCGCCGCCCACGGGCAGCCCGCTCGCCAGTCGCGTCACGCGCACGCGGCTGCGCAGGCGGTCGGCGAGGTACGCGGCCGTCGCCTCGCCGGTCATGGTCGGGTTCGTCGCGAGCACCACCTCGTGCACGCCGTTCCGCTCGACCCGGCGCATCAGCTCGTCGATGCGCAGATGCTCCGGCTCGACGCCGTCGAGCGGCGAGAGGGCGCCGCCGAGGACGTGGTAGAGGCCGCGAAACTCGTGCGTCCGCTCGAGCGAGACGAGGTCGACGGGCTGCTCGACGACGCAGATGGTGCCGGCGTCGCGCCGCCCGTCGCGGCAGATCCCGCACAGCTCCTCCTCGGTCAGGTTCCCGCACTGCCGGCAGAAGCGCACACGCTCCTTCACCTCGGTGATCGCACCGGCGAGCGCGCCCGCCTCGACCGCGGAGACCTGGAGCAGGTGGAAGGTGAGCCGCTGTGCCGTCCGCGTGCCGATCCCGGGCAACCGCGTCAGCTGGGCGACGAGGTTCTCGACCGCGGGGCTCAGCACGGTCGAATTGTGCCTACAGGCCCGGTAGGCCGAGTCCCTTCAGGCCCTCCATCCCGCCCATCATCCCGCCGAGCCGGGACTCCATCATGCTTTGCGCCGACCGGAGAGCCTCGTTCACCGCGGCCAGGACCGTGTCCGCGAGCAGGTCCGGATCGGCCGGGTCGATCGCCCTGGGGTCGATCTTCACCTCGGTGATCTCGAGCGCGCCCGTCGCCTTCACGGTCACCATGCCGCCGCCGGCCGAGGCCTCGACGGTCTCGTGCGCGAGCTCCTCCTGAGCCTTCGTCATCTGGGCCTGCATCTGCTGCACCTGCTGCAACATCGCGTTCATGTCCATCCCCTTCACGCAGCCTCCTCCGATCGTCAGTCGTCGATCTCGCGGGCGTCGAACGTGTCCTTGATCAGCGAGACGAAATCCTCCTCGGTCGCGGCGAGCTCCTCCTCGGCGAGCGTCCCCGTCTCCTCGCCGACCTCGAAGGCCACCGAGAGCCGCTTGCCCGTCAGCTCGTAGAGGGCGTCCTTCAGCATCGTGGCGTTCCGCGGGTCCTCGGCGAGGCCGCGGTGGAACGATGCGCTCGCTGGAAACTCGAGCGTCAGCGTGTCCTCGTGGAGCACGGTCGGTCGCGCCTCGCGGAGCACGGAGGCGGTGGGAATCGACTTCTCCTCCACCGCCGGCAGGATCGTCCGCTGCCACGCCTCCTGGAGCTGCTCGAGCTCGAGGGACGGGGCGGGAGGCGGCGGCTGCTCGGGCGAGCCGGCCACCGCCGGCGCCTCGCGGCCGGCCGGGGCGGCGTGCGGGGCGGCCGAGGCGCGCAGCTCCAGCTGCTCGAGCCTAAACGCGACCGACTCGCGCGAGAGGTCCGCCGCCGGCCGGGTCACCTTGACGAGCGCGAGCTCGAGCGGCAGACGGGGGTCGCCGCCCTGCCGCATGTCGTCCACCGCCACGGCCAGCAGGTCGATCAGGCGGACGACGGTCGGCTCCCCGAGCTGGTTCGCCTGCTCGCGCAGACGCTCCCGCGTCTCCTCGGTGACGGGCAACGACTCGGGAACGAAGCCCATGTGCTGGACGAGGAAGAGGTGGCGCAGGTGACCGAGCAGGTCGGTGACGAGCCGGCCGAGATCCTGCCCCTGCTCGGAGAGCTCCTCGACGAAGGTGAGGGCCCCGGCCGTGTCGCCGTCGACGACCAGGTCGACCAGGCGGAAGAGCGCCTCCTCCTCGACCGCCCCGAGGAGCTGCAGCACGGCCTGCACCGTCACGGTTCCCCCAGTCGCCGAGGCGAGCTGGTCGAGCGTCGACACCGCGTCCCGGAACGAGCCCCTGGCGCCGCGGGCGATCAGGGACAGCGCCTGATCGGGCGCCTCGATGCCCTCGCCGTCGGCGATGGGGCGCAGCACCCGCACGAGCTCGGCGAGCCGCGGACGCGCGAACACGAAGGTCTGGCAGCGGGAACGCACCGTCTCGAGCATCTGGTGGAGATCCGTCGTGCAGAAGACGAAGACGAGGTGGGGCGGAGGCTCCTCGATCAGCTTCAGCAGGGCGTTGAAGGCCGCGGTCGTGAGCTGGTGCGCCTCGTCGAGGATGTAGACCTTGTAGCGACCCTCGGCGGGCTGCAGGATCACGCGCTCGCGAATCTCTCGGATGTCGTCGATGCCGCGCTGCGAGGCGGCGTCCATCTCGATCACGTCGAGCGAGGTCCCCGCGGCGATCGTCTGACACGCGTTGCACACCTTGTCGGGATCCGGCGTCGGCCCCTGCGCGCAGTTCAGGCCCTTGGCCAGGATCCGGGCGAGCGACGTCTTCCCGGTTCCGCGGGGGCCCGCGAACAGGTAGGCCTGACGCACCTGGTCGGAGGCGATCGCGTTCCTGAGCGTCCGCACCACCTGCTCCTGGCCGACCACCTCGTCGAAGCTCTGTGGGCGGTACTTCCGGTAGAGCGCGGCCACCGAGCGATTCAAGCACATCCCGGCCTCGGATTCCGCCCGCGCACGGGAACCTCGAGAAGCCTAGTCCAGCGCGAAGGTCACGTTCACGACCGCGGTCACGTCCTTCTCGATCGTGGACGTGTCGTAGACGCCCGAGTCGCTGACGTCCGTCGAGTTCCGGGGCGTGATCTGGAAGACGCCGACGTCGACGTCGCGGAGGTCCCCGAGGTCTCCCCCGGTGCTGCTCACGAGCACACGCGCGCGCCGGAGCGCGTCACGCGTGGCGTCGGCCAGAAGCTCGGGTCGAAGGTCGGGCAGCTTGGTGAAGACGTACTGCGGCGACTGCGCGGCGATCGGAACGCCCTGCGCGAGGAGCGTCGAGCTCTTCTCGACGAGCCCCGTCATCTCCTGCACCCGCGAGGAGCGCACCTCGAACGTGCGGGTGAGCCTGTACGCCACCACGGCTCCCGTCTCGCTCCCGTCCGGGCTCGTGCCGCTGATCGTCTCGGTCGCCACCGGAGCGATCTGCACCTCGTCGTCGCGCGCGCCCGCGTCGCGTAGGAAGTCGCGGATCCGCTCCGTCCAGCGGGCGAGCTCCTGCGACGCCGCGGCGGGGGTGGGCCGCTGGCTCGAGACGGACGCGTTCCAGACGACGTAGTTGGACCTGATCGCGCGCTTCGCCGAGCCCGTGACGGAGATGGTGTCCCGGGCGTCGCGGGCGCGGATCCCGCTCGCCAGGGCGAAGAGCCCGACGGCGAGCGCGACCGCGAGCAGGGCCAGACCGAGGAGCTGCGGCAGTCGCTCGCGCACGGGAGCAAGAGTAAACAGCTGCGGGCGCCGTCACCCGAGCGGGCGTTACAGTTCCCCGCTTGGACTGGCGCCTCGCCCATGCGCTCAACGGTCTCCTGCTCGGTCACCCGACCGCGCAACGGGCCGTCGAGTCGTTCGCAGCCTGGAGCGTCCCGCTCTATGCGGCCGCGGTCCTCGCCCTCTGGCTCGCTGCGCGGCCCGGCCGTCCGCGCCTGCAGCTCGCCTGCGTGTCGGCACTCGGCGCCGCCGGCGCCGGGCTGCTCCTGAACCAGGCGATCGGCCACGTCTGGTTCCGCGACCGCCCCTACGTCTCGCACCCGGACGATCTGCTGCTCGCGACCCGATCGCACGATCCCTCGTTCCCGAGCGACCACGCCACGGCGGCTTTCGCGATCGCGTTCGCGGTGCTTGCCTTCAGCCGACCGCTCGGAGGCCTCTTCCTCGCCGGCGCGTCGGCGATCGCGCTCTCGCGCGTGCTCGTCGGCCTGCACTACCCGGGCGACGTGCTCGGCGGGGCGGCGACGGGACTTCTCGCCGCGCTCGTCGTCGCCTTCGCCGCCCGCCCGCTCGTGGCGCGCGTGGTGGCGCTCGTCAGCCGCCTCACCGACCCGGCCCTCACGCCTGTCTGGCGGCTCGGCGACGGAGCGCGACGCCGCCTGCCGATCGACCTCCTCCGCCGCCTACCGTACGGCTGGCGCGCGATCTCGCTGGTCGCCGTGCTCGCCGGAAGCCTGCTCGCGCTCGGCCACCTCGCGGAGGACTACGTCACCGGGGACCCGATCGTCGGCACCGATCACCGTCTCGCGAACTGGCTGCACGTGCACTCCCCCGATGCGGTGGTCGCGGCTTTCCGGATCGTGACGCTCGCGGGAAGCGGCGTCTTCCTCGCGGCCCTCGCCCTGGCGGCGGCGGCCTATCTCTGGCGCCGCCGCAACCGGCTCGACGCCGCGCTCGTCGTGAGCGCCTACCTCGGCAGCGAGCTCCTGACGGCGCTGCTCAAGGTCTCCTTCCACCGCGAGCGCCCGGTCCTCGTCGACCCGTTCGTCCGGCTGGACACGTACTCGTTCCCGAGCGGGCACGCCTCCGTGGCCACCGCCGTCTACGGCGCGTTGCTCCTCGTTGCGCTCGACCGGCTCGTGACCGGTTGGAGGGCGCGGGCGACCCTCACGATCCTGGTCGCCGGGCTCGTGCTGCTGATCGGAGCGAGCCGCCTCGTGCTCGGCGTTCACTACCTCAGCGACGTGCTGGCCGGCTTCAGCCTCGGCACCGCCTGGCTCGCGACGTGCGCGCTGGCACTCGCCTGGGACGGGCGGCTCGGCCGCTGGCGCCCGGTGCGTGCGCTTCCCGGCCCCCGGCGCCGCCGCGCCCGATCCGGATGACCGAGGAGGCGCGGCTCGAGGAGACGGGCGCGGGCCTTGCCCCCGTGGACGCAGGCTGGTTCGTCGTGAACGTGCGGGACACCGCCTGGCTCCGCAATCAGGCGTTCGGCGCGACCTGCGTCTTCGAGGGCGAGCACACGTCCTTCCCCGAGCTCGGGATCGGCATCCACGTCCTCTGGCCCGGCCAGCCGAATGGCCTCTACCACTCCGAGGAGACCCAGGAGGACTTCCTCGTGCTCGCCGGCGAGTGCCTGCTCCTCGTCGAGGGCGAGGAGCGCCCGCTCCGTGCCTGGGACTTCGTGCACTCTCCCGCCGGGACGGAACACATCTTCGTGGGCGCGGGCGACGGGCCGTGCGCGATCCTGATGGTCGGGACGCGGAAACCCGGGCACGAGATCGTCTACCCCGCGTCCGAGCTCGCTCGCCGCCACGGCGCGGGCGCCGAGCGAGAGACCGCTTCGCCGCCCGAGGCCTACGCCTCGTTTCCGGAGTGGGAGCTCGGCCGCCCGGACGAGCTCGACGACCTTCCCTGGGCGTAGAGCGACTGGCCAGCGCGCCGGCACGCCGAGCGGCGCGAGTTATAGAGTGCCGTAGCTCGGGGACAGCGACGACGGAGGTGAACCGGTGCGGGGAGCAGGACATCGCCGGCTACAGGCGGTTGCAGGGGTGGGGCTCGTCGTAGCGATCGCGGCAGTCGTGGCCGTCTTCGCTCACACCTCGGAGAGCGCGAGGAGTGCGAGTGGAATCGACAGGGCGCCCGCGTTCACGGCGGAGCAGCTGCTGAAAGCGCCGAGATCGAACTGGCTGACGAACGGCGGCACCACCTACAACCAGCGTTACGCACCCCTCAACCAGATCAACACGTCGAACGTCAAGGACCTGAAGGGCGTGTGGCGCACGCATCTGCGCGGCTCCGGAACAGCCGCGAAGTATTCGGGTGAGGGTCAGCCGCTCGTCTACAACGGCGTCATGTACGTCACGACCGGCAACGACGACGTCTTCGCGCTCAGCGTGAAGACGGGGAAGATCCTCTGGGAGCACAAGTCGCAGCTAAACCAGAAGATCACGACAGTCTGCTGCGGTTGGCTCAACCGCGGCGTCGCGCTCGGCGACGGCCGCGTCTATCTCGGCCGCCTCGACGGCAAGGTAGAGGCGCTCGACCAGCGAACGGGAAAGCTCCTCTGGCAAAAACAGCTCGTGCTCTGGCAGCGCGGCCAGACGATCACCGCCGCCCCGCTGTACGCGGACGGCCGCATCTACATCGGCGCGGTCGGGGCCGAGTATGGCACCCGGGGGTTCGTGCAGGCGTTCGACGCGAAGACCGGCAAGAAGCTGTGGCGCTTCTGGACGATCCCCGGCCCGAACGAGCCGGGCGGAAACACGTGGCCGAAGAGCGATGCCTACCTCCACGGCGGGGCGTCTGTCTGGCACACGCCGGCTTACGATCCCAAGCTCGGCCTCCTCTACTTCTCGACCGGGAACGCCGGGCCGGACTGGTACGGCGCAATCCGGCCGGGCAAGAACCTATTCGCCTCCTCGATCGTCGCGGTCGACGTGAAGACCGGGAAGATGAAGTGGTACTTCCAGGAGGTGCACCACGACATCTGGGACTACGACGCCCCGAGTCCCGTCGTGCTCTACGACGTGAAGGTGGACGGAAAGCTCCGCCAGGGGATCGCTCAGGCCGGCAAGACCGGCTGGCTCTACCAGCTCGACCGCACGAACGGGAAGCCGCTCTACGGGATCGACGAGAAGAAGGTTCCGCAGGACCGGAAGCAGAAGACGTGGCCGACGCAACCCTTCCCGCGGAATGGGCAGTTCATCCCGCACGTCGTCACCGCGAAGGAGGTCGCCCGGATCAAGAAGGAGCGGCTCGGGCCGGCAAAGAAGATGAACGTCGTCGCGGCAAAGACGATGTTCACGCCGCCGGGCAGGGGCAAGCTGGTCGCCGTCATCCCAGGACCGCAGGGCGGCACGAACTTCATGCCGTCGACAAACACCCCCCTCAGGCAGCTGAGCTAGGTCTGCCGGGCCGGCCAGACGACGGGCGAGGCGGCGCAGCCCCAGGAGTTCAAGATTGGCAAGACCTACATCGGCGCGGTGATCGCCGGTTTCGCCTTCAACGAGTCGTCGGGCACGTTCACCGCGATCGACGCCCGTAGTGGCAAGATCGTGTGGCAGAAGCGCTGGCCCGAGGCCTGCTACTCCGGCTCCTCGACGACGGTCGGGAACCTGGTCTTCGTCGGCAGGAGCGACGGCCGCTACCAGGCCTACGACGCCCGCAATGGCAAGCTGCTCTGGAGCTTCCAGACGGGTGCCGGTGCGAACGACGTGGGCACCATCTTCAAGCAGGACGGTCACGAGTACGTCGCGTTGCTCTCGGCGGGCAACTCGCTCGTGGCCTCCCCGCACGGCGACAGCGTCTGGTTGTTCGGTCTGAACGGCAAGCTCGGCCCGGTGAAGATCAAGTCGAAGGGCAAGGGCACGAGGCATGCCGGCACGCCGAAGGGGCCGAGCAAGCAGCAGGGGAACGCGACGGCAGGAAAGAAGGTCTACGCCGCCAACTGCTCCGGCTGCCACGGTCTCACGGGGGGTGGCGGCAACGGCGGCCCGGACCTGACCACGATCCCGACGGCCAAGAACCTCAACCGCGTGATCGCCCAGGTGACGAACGGCGGCGGCGGGATGCCGGCGTTCGAGGGGCAGCTGTCTCAGAAGCAGATCAGGGACGTCTCCACGTACGTCGTCAAGATCACGACCAAGAAGAAGTAGCTGCCGCGAGGGAACGCGACGGCGGTGAGGGGCCAGGGAGACCCGGCCCCCTCACCGCGCGGCCCCCGGCGATACTCTTGCCTCGTGAACCGGCGCCACCTCGCTTTCGCCCTCGCCGCGGCCGCGATGCTCGCGGTGGGAGCCGGCGCCCTCGTCTCGTCCGCGCGCTCGACGACGGGCCTGGAGCTCCAGCGGCCCATCGCCGTCACGGTCACCGACGGCGCGATCCGGCTCGACAGGAGGTCGGTTCAGCGCGGCGACGTCGGCGTCTTCCTCGTCCGGAACGCGGGGCGCCGGCCGCACAACTTCATCATCGGGATCCACCACACGCGGGTCCTTCCGCCGGGCGGGCGCGCCACCCTGGTCGTCGACTTCGGAGTGCGCGAGACGATCCCGTACCGGACTGCGGTGTACTCGACGCCCGGGATGACCGGCCGCTTCCGCGTCCTGTGAGCGGGTTGGCCCTCCCGGGAGCTCAGGGTTCGCTGCGACGGTGCGCAGCGGCGATCGGTCTCGCTGCCTCGCTCGGCCTCGCGGCGACCGGTTGCCGGAGCGGCGGGGCCGGGAACGAGCAGGCGAAGGCGGGGCCGGTCGTCCCGTACGTGGTCGGTCTCGAGCTCGGCGAGGCGAGGGAGCGAATCGTCTCCGCCGGCTGGAGCACGAGAGTCGCTCGGAAGGCAAGCCCGAAGTCGGACGGCGAGGTGGTCGCGCAGCAGCCCGCGGCCGGAACGGCTCTCGAGCCCAACGGCACGGTCGTCCTGATCGTCTCGAGGCACGCCGGACGGGCGGTGCGCGGCTCGGAGCTCGTGCAGGTGCCGTCCCTCGTGGGCAAGCAGTACGTGTCCGCAGGCGATCTCGCGGAGAAGAGGGGCTTCGTGGTCGAGAGCGTGCCGGTTCGCTCGAGGAGGTCGACTTAATGCCCGTCGACATGGTTTCGCTCGCCGAAGGTAG
>JBBSIG010000106.1:0-8361 GCA_038232215.1 Gaiellales bacterium
ACCGACGCTCCGGCCGCGGCGAGCTCGAGCGCGATCGCCCGACCGATCCCGCGCGAGGCGCCGGTAACCAGAGCCGGCCTGCCCTCGAGCGAGCAGAACGCGCCCGAGCGCTCGGAGCTAGGCAGCGGAGAGTGTCTCCTCGAGCTTGTCGAGGCCGGCGAGGTTGTTCACCGGGATCGCCTTCACCCCTCGATCGATGCGCTTGACGAGACCCGAGAGGACGTTGCCCGGGCCCACTTCCACGAACGTCTTCACGCCCGCGCGCGCCAGCTCGCTCGCAGCCTGCGTGAAGCGCACGGGGGCGGTGAGCTGATCGACGAGCAGCGTGCCGAGCCGGTGCGCGGGCTCGATCTTCGCGGTCACGGTGGACATGAAGGGGGCCACGGGCTCCGAGAAGCGGATCCGCTCGAGCGCCGGCCTGAGCCGATCGGCCGCGCGCGCCACGAGCGGACTGTGGAAAGCGCCGGAGACCTGCAGCTTGATCGTTCGCCGCGCCCCCTCGCGCTCGGCCTCCGAGCAGCACTCGTCGACGGCCGGGTTCTCCCCGGAGACGACGATCTGGCCCGGGCAGTTGTAGTTCGCAGGCCAGACGCCGAGGATGCGCCGGCACAGCTTCTCGACGACCTCGTCCTCGAGCCCGAGGATCGCGGCCATCGAGCCCGGATGCTCGCGTGCCGCCTCGGCCATCGCGAGGCCGCGCTCGCGCACGAGCGCGATCGCCTCCGCGCTCCCGAGCGCCGACGAGGCCGCGAGCGCGGCAAACTCGCCCACCGAATGGCCGACGACGTAGTCGGGCTCGATCCCGCGCGCGCGTAACGCGGCGAGCAGGGCGAGGCTCGTCGCGACGAGCGCCGGCTGCTGCACCTCCGTGCCGACGAGCTCCTCGAGCGGAGCCTCGAAGCACAGGTGCTGGAGGTCGAGGCCGCAGGCCTCGCTGCCTCGCCGGAAGACGTCCATGGCGGCCGGCACCGTCTCGGCGACCTCTCGGCCCATGCCGGCCTCGAGCGAGCCCTGGCCTGGAAAGCAGAACGCGATCACGCTACCCCTTTCTCGCTGTCTCGGTCATCTTCTCGCTTTCTCGACTCTTTCCCGTCGAGGTCCATTCCATCAGGCTAGAGCCCCAGGTGAGGCCGGCGCCCATTCCCGTCATCAGGACGAGCTCTCCCTCGCGCAGCCGTCCGTCCGCCGCCGCGTCGGCGAGCGCGAGCGGAATGGAGCCGGAGGAGGTGTTGCCGTAGCGATCCACGTTGACGACCACGCGCTCGGGCGCGATGCCGAGCTTGCGCGTCGCATGATCGATGATCCGGACGTTCGCCTGGTGCGGCACGTAGACGTCCACGTCGTCGATCGTGAGCCCGCACTCGGCGAGCAGCTTCTGCGCGGACGAGACGAGGACCCGCGTGGCGAACTTGAAGACCTCGCGACCATTCATCTGGACGAAGTGCCGACCCGCCTCGACCGACTCGATGCTCACCGGCAAGCGGGAGCCGCCGGCCGGCAGCAGGAGGTGCACCCCGCCCGCGCCGTCGGCTCCGAGCTCGAAACCGAGGAAGCCCCCGCGCTCGACCGGCTCCAGCACGACCGCGCCGGCGCCGTCGCCGAAGAGGACCGCGCTGCTTCGATCGCTCCAGTCGACCACCTTCGAGAGGACGTCTCCCCCCACGACGAGAGCCCGTCTCGAGAGCCCTCCGGCCAGCATCCCGTAGGCCTGGGCGAGCGCGTACATGAAGCCCGTGCAGCCGGCGGAGAGGTCGTAGGCCGCCGCGTCCGGCATCCCGAGCTGGTCGGCGAGGAGCGCCCCGGTGGACGGAAACAGCATGTCGGGCGTGACCGTCGCGACGATCAGCAGGTCGATCGAGGCGGGGTCCGCCGCCGCCTGCTCGAGCGCGGAGAGCGCGGCCGGGCGGGCGAAATCCGTGAGCGCCTGCTCCGGGGAGGCGACCCGCCGCTCCTTGATCCCGGTTCGCTCCAGGATCCACTCGTCCGAGGTGTCGAGC
This sequence comes from Gaiellales bacterium, assembly GCA_038232215.1. Lineage (GTDB taxonomy): Bacteria > Actinomycetota > Thermoleophilia > Gaiellales > Gaiellaceae > JBBSIG01. The sequence goes on from JBBSIG010000106.1 coordinate 1,998, forward strand.
GTCTGGGAGAGCTCGTCGTTCGTCACCACCCGCTCGGGGACGAAGCAGCCGAGCCCGGTGATCGACACGCGGGCGCCGTTCGCCATCCCGATCATCGCTCCACCGCAAAGGTCAGGGTGCCGCGCGCCGCGAGCTCCGAGCCCACGCGGGCCGTCGCCTTGCCGCGCCCGATGGGGCCGCGAGCGGCCTCCAGCTCGCAGCGGAGCTCGAGCTCGTCGCCCGGCTCCACGATCCGCTTGAAGCGCACGTTGTCGATCCCGGCGAAGAGCGCCAGGCGGCCGCGGTTTTCCTCCTGAGACAGAACCGCGAGCGCCCCCGTCTGGGCGAGCGCCTCCACGATCAGCACGCCGGGCATGATCGGGCGGCCGGGGAAGTGACCCGAGAGGTACCACTCGTCCGCGCGCACCCGCTTCAACGCCACGGCGCGCGCGCCGGGCTCGAGCTCCAACACCTCGTCGACGAGCAGGAACGGCTCGCGGTGGGGAAGGATCGACTCGATCTCCGCCCGTCCGAAAGGCGCCTTCACGCGACGGCTCGCTCGAGTGAACGGGTCCTGTGCAGAGGCGGTCGCACGGCTCGTTGAGTCTACGCGGCGCCGGCGCCCGGCTCGACCGGCGCGAGAGCCGCCTTCTCTACGGAAAGACCAGGGGTGCGGAGCGGTTTCCGGCGGCGTCGCGAGCCACGACCCTGAGCGTACGGGCATGCCGGACGACGTCGAGCCGGACGAGGCGTCCGCGCGGCGTCCGCGTAGCGCGCTTCCCGTTCACGACTGCCGAGAGCACCGCGGGCTCGCTCACGCCGATCCGCAGTGGAGCGACCGTCACGAGTCGCAGGCGAGGAGCGACCGTATCGACGCGAAGCGGTCTCGACAGCGACACCCTTCCCACCTGGTCGGAGGCGGTGACGAGGACGCGGTAGGTGCCGTCCGCGAGCGGCTGCCCCCACCGAATCCGGCGGACGCCGGCGGGCAGCGCGCCCGCGAACGCCGTCGCGACCGGCCGGCCGAGGCGGAGCAGTCCGACCGAGACGTCGGCCTCGTGCGCGAGCGAGACGGTGAAGATGACGGCGTCGCGACGCCCGTCCGCGTTCGGCGAGAAGAGCGCCGGCTCGATGCCGAACGTCCTCAGCGTGCGGCTCACGAGCACGGCGACGGACGCGGTGACCTCGGTGCCGTCGGGCGAGCGAGCGGCGAGGACGATCGTGTAGATGCCGTCGGCGACACCGTCCGCCGTGAAGGTGAACGAGCTCTGACCGAGCGGCTTCTCCTCGCTGAAGAGCGTCGAGAGGACGACGCCGCTCGCGTCGACGAGCGTGGCCGTCACGGTCGCGGGCAGCGTCAGCGTGTACGTGACGAGGGCGGAGTCGTTCAGCCCGTCCCCGTTCGGGGTGATCGTGCCGGGGGTCGCGAGAAGCCCGGTCAGCGAGAGAGCCGGCTGGGGTGGCGGCGGCTTCGGGGGTGTAGGCGGAGGCGGGGGGGGTGGAGGCGGGGGGGCCGGGGGCGGCTTGCCCGCGCCCGCCACGGTGCCGGAGACAGGGCGGGCGCCGCCGGCCGAGATCGTGTAGCGGTAGCGACCCCCGGGGGCTCCGGCGGAGCGCCAGGTCCAGTCGATCGACGTTCCCGTTCCCGAGCCCGCCGTGACGGGGGCCCCTGCTTCGGTGGTGATCGCGACCGTCCACGAAAGCGCCGAGGAGAGACGGGCGACGAAGCGGACGGGGCCGCCCACCATGCCCCGAACGAGCGGAGCGTAGAGCTTCGGCAGGCCCGTCGACGCAGCGGCTCGCGCAAGGTCCGGAAGCTGCGCGTAGAGAGCGTCCCCGGGACACGTCGTGAAGCCTGTGTCCCGGTGTCCCGCGACCGCGCGCAGGAACACAAGCGCCCCCGCGGGGAAGCGCGGATTGCCGCGGGAGAGGAAGGCGAGGGGCAGGAGCGGATTCACGTGGGCCAGGTCGAGCCTCCAGGCGATCACCTTCGCGATCGCCGCTCGGGCCGCGGGCGAGATCCCGGTCGCGCCGTAGCTGCCGAGCACCGCCACCCCCACCGTCCCGGTGTTGAAACCCTCGGCGTGAGCGCCGACGACGTTGCGGGTGACGCCGCCGAAACGGCCCTCGAACACCTGGCCGTACTTGTCGACGAGGAAGTTGTAGCCGATGTCGTTCCAGCCGTTGCCCTGCACGTGGTAGAGCTCGATCGCCCGCACGATCGCAGCCGACTCGGCGGGCCCGTAGGCGTTCGAGCCAGCCGTGTGGTGGACGATCGCGGCGCGGACGGCGTCGGCGAAGAGCGGAGAGGCTCGCCTGATGCGCTCGTTCGCGCCCCAGCCGAGCCGCGAGACGATCGGGGGCGAGCCGGCAAGACTCAGCGTGCGCGAGGGAACGCGCTCCGCCGCGCTCGAGATCAGGTACGCGCGCAACCGGCTGACCCGGCCCCGCACGCGGTACTCGATCCGGGTCGAGCGGCCGGTCCAGTACGGGTTCCCGAGACGCCAGCCGCCGCTCCGGGCTGCTTCGGGACTGGCGACGTCCGGGAGGTCCTCGCTCTCGGGAGCCGCCGGGCGCCAGCGGCTCCAGCGTCCGCGCGAGGACGCCGTTCGAAACGAGACGCTGCCCACTCCTCGCCAGTGGAGGCCCACGACGTCGAAGGACCCTCCGGCGCGGGCGCCTGCGAGCGAGCGCACACCGTGCAGCGGCACCTCCTCCACCCGCATCGTGGGCGAGGCCGCGTGGGCGAGGCCAGCGGCGAGGAGCGAGGCCGCTGCGGCCAGAGCGGAGGCGAGGGCGATCTTCATCGGAGCGAACGGCCAACACGGTCGCAAAGCGGAGCTTCGGCCACAAGGGCCGCGCCCCTTCCCTGATAGAATCCTTACAGCTGTGAAAAGGCTGTCCGTGCGGGGATTTCTCGTCTTGCTGGCGGCAGTCGTGTCCGCGCTGGCGGTCGGGGAGACGGGCTCCGCCGCAACTCCGCGCGTCCTCGCCGTCCACTTCGACGTCGAGGTCAACCCGGTGACGCAGGACTGGCTGAGTAACCAGCTCCGCCGTGCGAGCGACGACGGCTACACGGCCGTCGCCATCCTGATCGACACCCCCGGCGGCCTCTCGGAGTCGATGCGGAAGATCGTGCAGGCCGAGCTGTCCTCCCGCATCCCCGTGCTCGCCTACGTCTCGCCGCGCGGCGCGCGCGCCGCGTCTGCGGGCGTCTGGATCGGACAGGCCGCCGACCTGCTCGCGATGGCTCCCGAGACGAACATCGGCTCGTCCACCCCGATCAGCGGCAGCGGCGGCAACCTCGGCTCCGACCTGCGGCGCAAGGTCGTGAACGACGCCGCGGCGTCGTTGCGAGGACTCGCGAAGAGCCACGGCCGAAACGCCGCGTGGGCCGACCGAGCAGTGCGCGAGGCCTCGAACCTGACCGCGGAGGAGGCGCTCGCCCAGAACGTCGTCGACGTGACGGCTCCCACTCTCGGAGCCCTGCTGGAGCAGATCGACGGTCGGACGACGAAGCCGCGCGGGCTCGTCCTCCGCACGGCCGGCGCACGGGTGGTGGACGTGCACCCGTCGTTCTTCACGCGCCTCCTGAACACCCTCATCGACCCGAACCTGATCTTCCTGCTCTTCCTCGCCGGCCTGGCCGGCATCGGCTTCGAGATCTTTCACCCCGGAGTCGTGCTGCCGGGCGCGCTCGGCGCCGTGGCGCTCCTGACGGCGCTCTTCGGCTTCTCGGTGCTGCCCATCGACTGGGCCGGGCTGGCCCTGATCCTGCTCGGGCTCGCGCTGCTCGTCGTCGACGCGCACGTCGTCAGCCACGGCACGCTGACGCTCTCCGGACTCGTCGCTCTCGTCGTCGGCGGGCTCCTCCTCTTCCACGACGCTCCCTCTCCGTACACGACCTCTGCGCCGCTCGTGGTCGGCGTCGCGCTCGCACTCGGGGGCTTCTGGGCGTTCGCCCTCACGAAGGCCGTGCAGGTACGGCGGAGGCCGGTGACGACGGGCGTGGGTCAGCTCGTCGGCGTGGCGGGGGTGGTCCGCCCCGGCGGCCTCGTCTTCGTCAACGGCGAGCTCTGGCGGGCGCGCTCGCTCGAGAGCGAGCCTCTCCGGCCGGGCGATCGGGTGCAGGTGGAAGGCGTCGAGGGGCTCGAGCTCGCCGTCCGGCCCGAGCCGACACACGTCGGCGTGCCGTAGGATCGGCGTAGCCTCCGGAAGCCACCGGAAACCTCGGAAAAAGGACGCCCCATGTCCGCTCTGATCCTGCTTGCCGTCGTCGCCTTCCTGCTCCTGCTCTTCCTGGTCTCCGCCGTCAAGGTCGCGAGGGAGTACGAGCGCGGCGTCGTGTTCCGGCTGGGGCGGCTGCTCGACCCGCCGAAGGGGCCCGGGCTCTTCCTCCTGATCCCGATCGTGGACCGGATGGTGAAGGTCGACCTGCGGACGATCACGCTCAACATCCCTCCGCAGGAGGTCATCACGAAGGACAACGTGCCGGCGCGTGTCAACGCGGTCGCCTACTTCCGGATCATCGAGCCGAAGGCGGCCATCGTGCAGGTCGAGAACTTCATGGTCGCGACCTCCCAGATCGCGCAGACCACCCTGCGCTCGGTGCTCGGCCAGCATCTGCTCGACGAGCTCCTCTCCGAGCGCGACAAGATCAACGCGATCCTGCAGACGATCATCGACGAGGCGACTGCGCCGTGGGGGATCAAGGTCTCGATCGTCGAGGTGAAGGACGTCGAGATCCCGGCGGGCATGCAGCGCGCGATGGCCCGCCAGGCCGAGGCCGAGCGCGAGCGGCGTGCCAAGGTGATCAACGCGGAGGGCGAGTTCCAGGCCTCCGAGCGGCTGAAGGACGCGGCGCTCGTGATCGAGCAGCACCCGATCGCACTGCAGCTCCGCTACCTGCAGACGCTGCTCGAGATCGGAGCGACGAACTCCTCGACGATCATCTTCCCGGCCCCGATCGACCTGGTCAAGCCGTTCCTCGAACGACAGTCGAGCTGACCGGCGAGCTGCGTCGCGACCCGATCTCGGGTCGACCGGTCGTCCTCGCTCCCGGGCGCGCACGACGGCCCGGAGCCTCGCGCCGCTCGCTCGAGCCGCCCACGGAGACCGAGCTCGGATCCTGCCCCTTCTGCGCCGGCCGGGAGGAGATGACCCCGCCCGAGACGTACCGCCTGCCGGCAGACGGCGACTGGCGCGTGCGGGTCGTACCGAACCTCTACCCCGCCTTCGAGCGGCACGAGGTGATCGTGCACGTGCCGAGACACGCTCGCTCGCTCGGCGAGCTCGACGACGCGGAGCTCGCGGACGTTGCAGCCACCTGGCGGGCGCGCGCCGAGGCCGCGCGAGCGGAGGGCTTCCCCTACGTCCAGGCGATCCTGAACGAAGGCCGAGACGCGGGCGCGAGCCTGGCCCACACCCACTCGCAGCTCGTCGGCCTGAGGGAGGAGCCCCCGGTACCGGCCCGGGAACGCGCGCTCGGCACGTGCGGCGTCTGCCGGGTCCTCGCGGAGGACACGGCGCTGCGCGTCTCCGAGCGGGACGGCGTCGTCTGTCTCGCGCCTGCGGCCGGGCGTGCTCCCTACGAGCTGCTCGTGGCCCCGCTCGAGCACGAGCCGGACGGGTTTCCGAGCCCGCGGCTCGAAACGGCCCTGCAGCTGCTCGGCGACGGCCTCCGCCGGCTCGGCGCGGTCGAGGGCCCGACTCCCGCGAACGCCTGGCTCCACACCAGGCCTCGCGACGAGGACGGGCACTGGCACGTGGAGGTGCTGCCCCGCCTCACGATCCTCGCGGGCCTCGAGCTCGGCTCCGGGATCTACGTGAACACGCTTCCGCCGGACGAGGCCGCGCGCGCGCTGCGCTCGGTCGTGGCCCGGCCCTGAGCCTGCGTCTTCGTCAGGCCGGCCCGGGGGACGTCGAGACGTTGCTCTCGATCCAGAGGGCGGCCTCGGTGGTGGCCCTGGCGCACATCTTCCCGCCGGAGCTCCACCCCTATCCCGACGACGAGGTGCGTGAGAACTGGCGCCGCCTGTTGTCCCACGCCGACGCCCGCGTCGTGCTGGCGGAGGTCGATGGCGCGGGCATCGGGCTGGCCGGCACTGAGCCGCCGTGGCTCCAGGGTCTCTACGTCCTGCCGAGCGCGTGGGGAACCGGCGTCGCGGGACGCCTGCACGACGAGGCTCTGAGCGCGATCTCCGGCGCCGGCTGTACGCACGCGAGGCTCTGGGTGCTCGAGCACAACCGCCGCGCCCGCAGCTTCTACGAGCGCCGCGGCTGGCGACCGGACGGCTCCTCCCGGGTCGTGCCGTTCCCGCCCGGGCCGCTCGACGTCGGCTACACGCTCTCGCTCTCGGGCGACTGAGCCGGCATGTCGGCGTCC
>JBBSIG010000107.1:0-8341 GCA_038232215.1 Gaiellales bacterium
ACGGAGCTGCCCCCGCGTCCCAGCTTGCCCGTCGAGCGGCCGTCCGACGTCGACTCCTCGCCGGTGAAGTACCACGGCGTGCCGTCGATCTTCTCGAGGGTCGAGGAGCAGAAGCGCAGGAAGCCCTCGGCCCCCGTGAAGAGGTAGCGGGCCCCGAGCACGCTCGTCGACTTGCGGTCGATCGTGACCTTGGAGATGCGCGATCCGACGCCCGGGGGCGCCGTGCCGGCGAGCTCGTGGTTCATCACGACCTGCAGCGTGTTCCCGCCGTCCTTGTAGGCACCGAGACCGTCCGGGATGCCGCTCATCTGATACGAGCCGACCGTGTCTCCCGTCGAGAGGATCGGGTCGATCTCGACCCCCGCCTCGAGCGGGACGAGCTGCGCGGCCCGTCCCGTCTTGAACCCCTCCACCTTCGCAGCCACCGCGGCGGCGGTGGCGACGAGCGCGAGCGCGACTGCGCCCAGCACGACCGCGCCCAGCACGACCTTGCGTCTGATCCCCCTCATGTCTCCCCTTTCGTCTACTGACTGGACGCGGCCGATTCTCGAAGCGACGGGCACTGCGGTGGGCTTCGGACCGGTGACGGTCCGGTGAGGGCGTGGAGGGTCGCTCGCGGAAGCAGGGAACGGGGCCCGGCCCGGCGAAGCGGGGCACCGTGGAGACCTTCGACGAGGCCCGGGATGCGACGCGCCGCACGCGGCTCGCGAACGAGCGCACGTACCTGGCCTGGTGGCGGAGCGGCCTCACCGCGCTCGCGGTCAGCTTCGGCGCGGGGCGGCTCGTGCCGGAGCTCTCGGGCGGGTCGTCCTGGCCGTACGAGCTCGTCGGGGCGGGCTTCGGTCTGCTCGGGCTCGCCTTCATCCTGTACGGCTACGCCCGTCAGCGGGCGGTCGAGGCTGCGCTCGCCGAGGGGCGCTACGCGCCGCTCGACGACCGGCTCGCGGTCGTGCTCACGGCCTGCGGCGCCGCTCTCGGCGCCGCCACGGTCCTTCTCGTCGTGCTCGGGGACTAGCCGAAGCGGCCGGTTACGTAGTCCTCGGTCCGACGGTCCGAGGGCGCGGTGAAGATCTTCTCCGTCGAGTCGTACTCGACGAGGATGCCGGTGCGGTAGCCGTTCTCGCCGGCCGAGAGGGTGAAGAACGCCGTCATGTCGGCCACGCGCGCGGCCTGCTGCATGTTGTGCGTGACGATCACGAACGTGTAGTCGCGCTTGAGCTCGTGCATGAGCTCCTCGATCGCGGCCGTCGCCACCGGGTCGAGCGCCGAGGCCGGCTCGTCGAGCAGCACGACCTCCGGCTCGACCGCGATCGCTCGCGCGATGCAGAGCCGCTGCTGCTGACCGCCCGAGAGGGTGAGCGCGCTCGCCTTGAGGCGATCCTTGACCTCGTCCCAGATCGCGGCCTGCTGCAGTGCGTGCTCCACCCTTCCGTCCAGATCGTCCCTCATGCCCAGCACGCGCAGGCCGAAGGCGACGTTCTCGTAGATCGACTTGGGGAACGGGTTCGGCTTCTGGAAGACCATGCCGATGCGGCGGCGCACGGCGACCGCGTCGACGTCGTCCGCCTGCAAGTCGATGCCGTGGTAGAGGATCTGGCCGCTCGCGGAGAAGCTCGGGACGAGGTCGTTCATCCGGTTCAGGCAGCGGATGAAGGTGCTCTTGCCGCACCCGGACGGGCCGATCACAGCGGTCACCATGTTCCGGTAGATCTCCAGGCTGACGTCCTCGATGGCCGGAGCAGGGCCATAGCGGGCGGTGAGGTTGCAGACCTGGAAGACGCTCTCGCGCTCCTCCGGCGGGGGCGGCGTCTTCCGCTCGGCGCCGACCTTCGTCGGATCGATGCTGGTCATGACCTCCGAGAGCAGGGTCGCGGCGGCGTCGCGCGACTGCGTAGCGTCGTCGTTGCGTCGTACGTCGGGGGAAGCGTACTTCACCGGTATCGGGCTCCTAACGGGTCAGGCCGAGCTTGCGACGGCTACGCGCCGCGAGGGCGCGCGCGCCGAGGCTGGCCACGAGGACGAAGGCGATGAGGACGAGCGCCGCGGCCCACGCCTGTGCGTGATCCTTCGGGTCGGGCGACTCGGCGTACTGGAAGATCGTGACGGGGATGGACGCGAGCGCGTCCTTCGGATTCGTGCGGAGGTCGTTGCCGACGATCGACGACGTGAAGAGGAGCGGTGCCGTCTCCCCGGCCACGCGGGCCACTGCGAGCGAGGTGCCCGTGACGATCCCGCCGACCGTCTGCGGCAGGACGATGCTGAGCGTCGTCCGCCAGCGGCTGACGCCGAGTCCGAGGCTCGCCTCCCGGACGGCGTTCGGCACGAGGGCCAGCACCTCCTGAGTGGCGCGGGCGACGAGCGGGACCATGATGATCGCGAGGGCGAAGGAGCCGGCGAAGCCGCTCTGCAGGTGACCGACCACGAGCAGTCCGAAGACGAAGATCCCGATCACGATCGAGGGGATGCCGTTCAGCACGTCGAGCGTCAGCGCGATCCCCTGGGCCACGCGGTCGCGCGCGAACTCGTTCAGATAGATCGCGATGAGAACGCCCACCGGGAGGGCCATCAGCGTCGCGAGCGCGACGAGGATCCCGGTGCCCACGATCGCGTTCGCGATTCCCGTCGGCGCGTCCGTGAAGCTGAACGGGATCGGCGTCTTCGTGAAGAAGTCCAGATTCAGGGCCGGCAGGCCACGCTTCGCGACGGACGCGATGACGACCGCGAGGACGCCGACGGCCAGGAACGCGGCGGCGCTGGCCAGCACCTCCATCGCGCGGTTGACCAGCTTGCGCCTGCGCAGGTGGTCTCGCTCGAACCCGAGCCCCGTGAAGTCGTGTGCGCTCACCTCGCGACCAGGTGGCGGCGTGCGAAGCGGCGGACGATCGCCTGCGCGAGCAGGTTCGCGAGCAGCGAGAAGACGAGCAGGATCAGCGCGAGGTAGACGAGCGAGGAGATCTCGAGCGCGCTCGCGGCCCCCTGGTACTTGCCGGCGATCCGGCTCGCCAGCGTGTCGCCGCTCTCGAAGAGCGATGCGTGGATCGCGACGCTGCCGCCAATCACCTGCGTGACGGCGATCGCCTCGCCGACGGCGCGGCCAAGCCCGAGGATGAGAGCGGCGGCCATGCCGGCGCGGGCGTAGGGAAACACGACGCCGCGCACCATCTCCCAGCGTGTCAGGCCGAGAGCGAGCGCGCCCTCCTTCAGCTCTCGCGGCACGCCGAGGAAGAGCTCTCGGGTGATCGCCGAGACGATCGGCGTGATCATGATCGTGAGGATCAGGATCGCGGGCAAGAGGCCGACGAGCTGGGGCGGGCCCGAGAACAGGGGCAGGAAGCCGAGCACGTTCTGGAGCCAGGGCTCGAGCGTGTCGCGGACGAACGGCCCGAGCACGAGGATTCCCCAGAGGCCGAGGACGACGCTCGGCACGGCCGCGAGCAGCTCGACGAGCGCCGTGACCGGGCCGCGCAGGTAGCGCGGAGCGAGCTCCGTCAGGAAGAGCGCGATCGCGATCGAGATGGGCCCCGCGATTGCGAGCGCGACGAGGGACGTGAGCGCGGTTCCGAAGATGAACGTCCCGGCGCCGAAGAGGAGCTTGACCGGGTCCCAGGTCGTGCTGGCGAGGAATCCGAGCCCGGAGTGCCTGACGGCGGGCAATGCCTGATCGACGACCTTGTAGGCGATCAGGCCGACTAGGAGGACGGCAGCTGCCGAGGCGAGCAGCGTGAGCCCGTGCAGGAGGGTGTCTCCTGCACGGGCTCCGCCGCCCCGCAGGTCGGCGGCCGCCGGAGCGGGTCGGGCCGCGGTCGCCACTAGCTACTTCCCCCGGATACACGCGGTCGGCAGATCATGGCCGAGCCGACGGGGGAAGTAGCTTGACGCAGAGGCTTCGCCTTGAGACTTGGCCGTCGTGACACGCCTGCCTCATCTGCCGAGCCCAACGCGATGCTGACGAGGTACACGTCGTCCGCTGGGCCGACCGTGATGGCCGGAGCCGGGCTTTGCCCGGCGGGAGGCCAAGGGCGGCTGGCCGGCGAGAGCGCAGAAGGAGGGGGTCCGTGGGGGAACCCTGGGTTCCCCCACGTTAAGTCTGGACCTTCTTCAGCGTCTTCTCCGCCGCCACTAGCACCGGCTTCGGGATCGGGACGAAGAGGAGCCTCGGCCCGAACTTCTGGCCCGCGGTCAGCGCCCAGAAGACGAAGCGGCGAAGCTCCGGGGCCTTGTCCGTCTTGAGCGGGAGCAGGACGTAGGTGAAGGTGCAGATCGGGTACGCCTGCTTCTGCGACTTCGGCGGGTTCACGATCGACAGCTCGTTGTCGGCCGGCACCTTGTCGACCGTCGCGGCCGCCGCCCGGATCCCGCGGATGCCGGGGCCCGCGAACTTGCCCGCGCGGTTCTGGACGGCGAAGAACTTGAACTTGTTCTTCAGCGAGAAGGCGACGTCGACGTACGTGATGCCGCCTTCCGTGCGCGAGAGCACGCCGGAGACGCCGGAGCTGCCGCGCCCGCCGACCCCCGTGGGGAAGTTGACCGAGACGCCCTTGCCCACCTTGCTCTTCCACTCCGAGCTGACGCTCGAGAGGTACTCGGTGAAGTTGTACGACGTACCGCTGTTGTCGCTCCGGTAGATCGGGGTGATGTTCGTGTCGGGCAGGCTCACGCCCTTGTTCAGCTTCGTGAGCTCGGCGTCGTTCCACTTCTTGACCTTGCCGAGGTAGATGTCGGCGAGCACCTTGCCCGTGACGTGCAGGTTGCCCTTGACGCCGTTCAGGTTGTAGGCGATCGAGGTGGCGGAGAGGGCCCACGGGATCTGGACGACGCCCTTCGCGGCCGTGAACTGGTCGGGGCTGAGCGGCGCGTCGCTGGCGCCGTAGTCGACCGTGCGGGAGGTGATCGCGGCGATCCCGCCGCCGCTTCCGATCGGGTTGTAGTTGATCTTCACGCCCGTGGCCGCCTCGTAGGCGGGGGCCCACTGGGCGACGAGCGGAGACACGAACGACGAGCCTGCGCCCGTCAACGTCTCGGCCTGCGCACGCGTCGGGGCGGCGTTGGAGATTCCCGCCCCGACGGCGGCGAGAACCGCCACGAGGAGCGCCAGCGCCGCCTGCTTGCCCTTCGTCGAAACCTTGACCTTCGGCATGTCGAGCAATTCCTCCTTCTCGGGTGGGTCGAGCCTCACGCTAGGGAGCCCTCTCCACGGATGGGGCTACGGTGTTGTTTCGAGCGTGTGTCGGTCTGGTGAACGACTCGACCTTCTGCACACTCCCGAGAACGCCGCAGCTGCGTCTTTCGCCCAGTAGGACCAGCCCTGCGGCGCGAAGTTGCGGCTGCTACCGGTCCCTTACCGTGTGTTCACCACCTAGACCGCTACGGGGCCTCAGAACCGTCACCGGATCGATACCGCACTCTCACCAGCAGAGCTGCGGTTCGGGGCGACACTGCCGCATGGACCCGTGGGCAGCCGCCGGCCTCGTGCTCGGCTTCTTCTGGATCGCCTTCCGCCTCGCTCGCTGAGGGACGCGACGCCGTGGTGTGGAATCCGCTCGAGCACGGTCTGCCGGATCTCGAGCAAAGCGGTAGCGTCACGATTCCGGTGCGGACCTTTCACGCCGAGCTGACGCAGCTCGAGAGCCGTCTCCAGACCGAGGGCGACCTCGTGCTGCGCTCGCTGCGGGCCGCGATCACGGCGCTCGAGCGCCAGGACGTCGAGCTCGCCGGCGAGGTGATCGTGTTCGACGACGACGTCGACCGCCTCCACGTCGAGATCGAGGAGGGCCTGCAGTCCCTGCTCGCGCGACAGACGCCGGTCGCGGTCGACCTCCGCCTCGTGCTCGCGATGCTGCACGTGAACCTCCACCTCGAGCGGATGGCGGACTACTGCGTCACGGTCGCGAAGCTGACGAAGCTCGCCGAGGGCCTGACGCCCGACCCGATGCTGGTCGACGGGTTCGCCGAGATGGGCATGCGGGCCGAGGAGATGACGCGGGTCGCGCTCGACTCGTTCGCGAGTCGCGATCTCAAGCGCGCAGAGTCGCTCGTCGACCTCGACGAGCTGATCGACCGCGCCAACAGGCGGGTCGTGCAGCACGTGCTCGCGCTCGCGAACGACCCCGGGCTGCTGGAGTGGGGCATCCGCATGATCACGGTGTCGCGCGCGATCGAGCGGATCGGCGACCACGCGGTCGACATCGGCGAGCGAACCGCCTTCCTCGTGACGGGCGAGTTTCGTGAGTTCACGGACGCGTCGCACGGCACGGAGAGGTCCCTGTAACGAGCTCGAGTCGATCTGGTGAAGCCGACTAGGATCCAGCCGTGGGCACGGTCGCGGAAACGGTCGAGCGCGAGCTGAAGCTCGGCGCAGGAGACGAGGGCTTCGACCTGCCCGACCTGCCCGGAGCGTCGCCGCTCGAGGGACGCGTCTTCGTCTCGACGTACTACGACACCGAGGGGCTGAGCCTCGCCCGCGCGAGCATCACGTTCCGCCGGCAAGTCGAGGAGGGATCGTCCCTCTGGCAGCTCAAGCTTCCCCGCGGCGACGCGCGAGCCGAGCTCGAGGCGCAGGGTGGCGGCGCTTCGCCGCCACCCGAGCTGGAGCGGCTGCTCGTCGCGCACCTGAGAGACGGCGGGCTCGCCCCGGTCGCGGCGCTGCAGACGCGGCGGGAGGGCGTTCGCATCCTCCGCGACGGCAGCACGGTCGCCGAGGTCGTCGTCGACCACGTCGAGGTGCTCGAGGGCCGGCGCGTCGCGACGCGGTTCCAGGAGCTCGAGGTCGAGCTGCTCGAAGGCGATGCCCGCGATCTGAGGCGGCTCGGCAAGCTCCTCCGCCGCGCCGGCGCCGCGCGGAGCGACGGACGGCCGAAGCTCACCCGCGTGCTCGACGTGCCCGACGTGCGGCAGCCGAAGCGCTCGGCGGGCGCCGGCGCGCACCTGCGTTTCCTCCTCTCGCGCCAGGTCGACGAGCTGCTCGCGCGCGACCCCGGCGTCCGCCTGGGCACGGACGAGGAGGATCTGCACCGTTTCCGGGTCGCGACGAGACGGCTGCGGGCTCTCCTCCGCGCAGGCCGTCCGCTGCTCGGATCCGAGGCCGTCGATCCGCTCGTGGCGGAGCTTCGCTGGCTCGGCTCCGCGCTCGGCTCCGTCCGCGACCTCGACGTGCTGATCGAGCACCTGCGCGAGGAGATCACAAGGCTCGGCCGGCTCGACGCGGGGCCGGCCGAGAGGCTCGTGGCGCGCCTCGAGGAGAGTCGGGCGGCCGAGCGCGAGGCGATGCTCACGGCGCTCGAGAGCGAGCGCTACCTCGTGCTGCTCACCCGGCTCGAGCAGCTCGCGGGCGTGGCGACGTCGGAGGACGCCTCCCGGACCACGAAAGCCCTCGCGGCCGCCGAGCTCAAGCGCCTGCGGCGCTCGATCAAGGCGCTCGTGGAGGAGCCGACGGCCGACGCGCTGCACCGGGTCCGGATCAAGGCGAAGCGGGCACGCTACGCGGCCGAGCTCGCCGAGCTGGCAGTGGGAAAGCCCGCTGCGAGGGTGGTCGCGAAGGCGAAGGTGGTGCAGGACGTGATCGGGTCGCACCAGGACGCGGTCGTCGCGGAGGAGCGGATTCGCAGCCTCCTGAGCGGATCCGAGGACCGGCCCGCCGCGCTCGCGGCAGGCCGGTTGATCGAGCGCGAGCATCGGCGGCGCGAGCGCTCGCGCGAGCTCCTTCCCGCCGCGCTCGACGATCTGCTCGCGGCGGGGCGTCGAGCCTGGAGCTGAAGGCGTGGTCCGCGCCGCGGGCGGCCTCGTCGTCCGTCGCGGCCCCGGTGGGCGACCCGAGGTCCTGCTCGTGCACCGTCCCCGCTACGACGACTGGAGCTTCCCGAAGGGGAAGGCCGAGCCGGGGGAGAGCGACGAGGACTGCGCGCTCCGCGAGGTGGAGGAGGAGACGGGTCTGCGTTGCGAGCTCGGCTCGGAGCTCGCGGTGACGCGCTATCGCGACGGCCGCGGGCGTCGCAAGCAGGTTCGCTACTTTCTCATGCGCGCGGCCGGTGAGCCGCGCGGCCGCAACGAGGTCGATCGTGTGCGCTGGGCTCCCCTGGCCGAGGCGGACGCCCTGCTGACCTGGCAGCGGGACCGGTCGGTGCTGGCTTCCCTTCCGGGCGACGGATGATCCTTCTGCGCCATGCCTGGGCCGGCGAGCGCGAGCGGTGGCGGGGCGACGACCGTCTGCGCCCGCTCGACGAGCGCGGCTGTCGCCAGGCGCTCGGGCTCGTCGAGACCCTGCGGGGGCTCGGGATCGTCCGTCTTCTGTCGAGCCCGTACGTCCGCTGCGTGCAGACGGTCGAGCCGCTTGCCGCGGCGCTCG
>JBBSIG010000108.1:0-8302 GCA_038232215.1 Gaiellales bacterium
CGGCCGCGGGGCAGGCCGCCGATGCCGAGGGCGAGATCGAGCGAGAGCGAGCCGGTCGACACGGCGCCCACCGAGACCGCGGCTGCGTCGTCCATCCGCATGATCGCCCCCTTGCCGAAGTTCCGCTCGATCTGTCCCAGCGCGACGTCGAGTGCCTGCTCGCGATCCACCTCTATCAGCCTCCTAGGGCAACAGCTTCGATGACTTCGTACTGCGCTCCGCGGGATCGCAGCACCGAATGATAGAGGGCGGCGTCGGACGGACTCATCGGGCCGAGCTCCGGAACGGGCACCGCGCGGCCCGGGCGCGCGTGGCCGCGCGGGAGCCGCAAGACCGTGAGGTGCGGAAGCCACGGTCGGCGCTCGCGCGTGTAGACACCGAGCGCCTCGAGACGCAGGGCGAGCGCAGCCGCGAGCCCCTTCGCGCGCGCTCCCTCGTCGTCGAGCACGAGCATGCCGACGCTCCGCGTCTCGCGGTAGCGGAGCGGCGAGAGCACGATCGGGCCGCACGCAGCGACAACCTCGCGCAGGACGCCGACGATCTCCCCGACGGCAGCGGCCGGCGTGCGCCCGAGAAAGGCGAGCGTGACGTGGAGCCTCTCGGCCGGGACGATCCTGAGCCCGGCCCCCTCGGCGAAGGCGGTGCGCTGCCAGCGGACGACGGTCCGGAGGGCGTGCTCCGGCAGCCGTAGAGCGCAGAAGAGTCGAAGGTGCTCATCCCCGCCCACGCTAGCGGGCGAGGTCACACGCCTCCGTGCCGACTCTGTGTCAGGAGACGCCGCAGGAGGTGGAGCGCCGAGACGGTGGCGCGCCGCCGCACCGAGTCGCGATCGAACGGATAGCTGAACTCCACCGCCTGCTCTCCCTCCGGCCCGGCGGCGTGCAGGTGGACGAGCCCCACCGGCTTCTCCGCGCTGCCGCCCCCGGGGCCGGCGACTCCCGTCACGGAGACTGCCACGTCGGCGCCGAGCCGCGCCCGCACGCCTGCCGCCATGGCGGCGGCGGTCTCGCTCGAGACCGCGCCGTGGGCCGCCAGCGTCTCCGCGGAGACGTCGAGCTCCTCGCGCTTCACGCCGTCCGAGTAGGCGACGACGCCGCCCAGGAAGACGTCGCTCGACCCGGGCACGGAGGTCAGGCGGGAGGCCACCATCCCGCCGGTGCAGGACTCCGCGGTCGCGAGCGTCAGCCCCCGCTCGCGGCAGAGCGCGAGCACGTGCTCCTCGATCGGTCGCTCGTCCCGTGCGAACAGGTGCGCGGCGAGCGGCTTCACGAGCCGCTCCTCGAGCTCACGCGCGCGCGCCTCGGCCCCCGCGTCCACGACGAGGTCGACGTGGATCTCGAAGTCGTGGGCGCAGATCGTCGCCTCCCCCCCGTCTCCGTCTCCCCCCGCCTCGGCGAGCGTCCGGGCCACGGTCGACTCGCTCGCCCCGAAGAAGCGGAGTGTCGTCCTGCCGGGCGGGCGGGCCCGCCCGAGCAGGCGCTTGAGGGGCTCCGTCTCCAGGGCTCGGGGCCATAGCCGTCGGAGCTCGCTCGGCGGCCCCGGCAGCGCGACGGCGACGCGCCCGTCGAGCGAGAGCACCACCCCGGGGGCGGTTCCGGCAAGCCCGAGCGAGATCGCCCCCGCGGGCAGCGTGGCCTGCTTGCGCACGCCGGGCTCGAACTCGGTGTACGGTCGGCCGAGCCGCTCGGCGAACCGGCGCGAGATTCCGCCGATCTCCTCCTGGAGGCCGGTATCCAGCTCGAGCTCACGGCCGGCCGCGCGGGCGAGGAGCTCGATCGTGCGGTCGTCGTGGGTCGGCCCGAGGCCGCCCGAGACGGCGCAGAGATCGGCCTCGAGCCCCTCGGCGAGGGCCGCCTCGAGCTCGTCCTCGCGGTCGCCGACGATCGTGATCCGGGCCGGCTCGAAGCCGAGCGAGAGCGTCTCCCGCGCGAGGAACGGCCCGTTCAGATCGGTCCGCTCACCCCGGACGAGCTCGCTCCCCGTGACGACGACGACGGCGCGGGGCCGGCTCACGTACCGCCGGTCGGCGCCCAGAGAGCCTTGCCGGTGGCGACCAGGGCGACGGAGGCGTCCCGTACGGCGGGATGGTGCACCTTGCCGTTCAGCCTGAAGCGGAGGTCGCCCGGCGAGCCGACGAGGAGCCACAGCCGCTGCCGGACGTACACCCGCGTCTCGCCTTTCAGGATGGTGCCGCCGAAGAGCAGCCTCCCGGTCGGGCCTCCCTCGCGTACCTCGAGGCGGGAGTCTCCGCGGGCCGCGGTGACGCGCAGGTGCGCGGCGACCGGCCGGCGGCTCGATCCGATCCCGCTGGCCACCGCCTGCGTCCGCCCGAGGTTCGGGATCGCCGTCTTGCCCGGATCGCCGCCCCCGAACTTCCACGCCGCGATCACGAGCAGCATGGCTCCCACGATGCCCGCGATCGCGAGGAGCACGACCCGCGACTCGACCCGGCGGTGCTGGCGGTGCGCAGCCGAGTCGCGCCGGGCGCGGAACGGCGCCTCCTCCTCGCCGATCACGTAGCGCGAGTTGTACTCCTCGACGTAGAGCTCGCCGTCGAGGCCGAGGCACTCGGAGTAGGAGCGGAGGAAGCCCTTCACGTACGTCGCGGAGGGCAGGACCTCGAACTGCTCGTCCTCGAGCGCGCGCAGGTACTTGCCCCTGATCTTGGTCGTCTGCTCCAGCTCGGGAAAGTCGAGACCCTGGCGCAGGCGGGCCTCTCGCAGACTGATGCCGATCTCGAACACGGCCCGGGAGTCTAAGGCAGCGAGCGCGCCGGTACTACCCCGCCACGAGCTCGAGCACCGCGTAGAAACCGACGGCGAGCGCCGCCGTCACAGCGACGCAGATGCCGAGCACCCCGAGTGCCCTCCCCAGTCGGACCGTTCGCTCGCCTCCGACCCGACCGAGGGTCCGCTCCCTGACGAAGCGGGCCCGCCTCGCCAGCGAGATCGCGACGAGCCCGAGAAGGGTCGCCACCGGGATCCCGGCCCAGGCGTCGAGAAGCTCGAGGCCGGCCACGAAGCGCGTGACCGCGACGGCCGCCGGTACCGCCGCCACCGCGAGCAGCCCGAGCAGCACCGACGCTCCCGCGCGGATGCTCCTACTGCTTCTTGTACGGACGGCCAATCGCTGCCGGCGGGATCGAGCGGCCGATCACTCCCGCGACCGCGATCAGGGTTAGGACGTAGGGGAGCGCCTGGAAGAGCGTCGCGGCCGAGCCGGAATACGCGGGCAGACGCTGCGCGAGCGCGCTCGAGAACCCGAACAGCACCGCCGCCCCGAAGGCGCCGAAGGGCCGCCACTTGCCGAAGATCAGCGCGGCGAGCCCGATGAAGCCCCGGCCGGCGGTCATGTTCTGGTTGAAGGAGTGCACGAAGCCGATCGAGAGATAGGCGCCGCCGAGGGCGGCGAGCATCCCGGAGACGGTCACCGCGGCATAGCGAACGCGGTACACGGAGATGCCGACCGTGTCCGCGGCGCGGGGGTGCTCCCCGACCGAGCGGATCCGCAGGCCGAGCGGCGTCCTGAACATGACGACGTAGGAGACGACGAGGAGGGCGAGCGCGAGCCAGATCATCAGGTTCAGCTGCCCGACCGCGGGCCCGACGAAGTACAGGTCCCTGAGGCCGGGAATCGTCACGTTCGGGATGTCCGAGATGTTCGCGGGCGTCCCCGCGTCGCCGTAGACGTCGATGAACAGGTAGCCCGTCACGCCGAGCGCGAGAAAGTTGACCGCCGTCCCGCCCACGATCTGGTCGGCGCGCAGCGTGATCGCGAAGAACGCGTGGATGAGCGCTAGCAAGCCTCCGGCGAGCATCGCGACGGCGAGGCCCCAGACCCAGCTCCCGAGCTTGTCGTCGGCCAGGATCCCGAAGAACGCCCCCGTCAGCATCATCCCCTCGAGGCCGATGTTCACGACCCCGCTGCGCTCGGAGAACATGCCGCCGATCGCCGCGAACGTGAGCGGCGTCGCGAAGCGGAGCGTGGCCGCGAGGAGCGCCGACCAGACCACGACCTGGTCGAGGTTGGCGGTGCTCGAGCGCGTCGCCGCCACGCCGCCGACGATGCCGAGGAGGCCGGCGGCCACGGCGCCCCAGCCCAGGCGCCGCTGCGCGCGCGAGATGGCCCAGATCCCGGCGGCGATCGCGAGGATCCCGAGCGCGACCGGCCAGAGCCTCGTCCGGCTCTGGAGCGGCGGCAGGGCGAGCCAGAACGCGAGCAGGCCGAGCGCGATCCCGACGAGCGCGACCGACCGCGGCTCCGTCAGCCGCGCCGGGTCGAGACGGAGGCGGCTCTCGGCACGCGCGATCACGGGCTCGAGGCGGCCTTCGGCGCTGCTCGGCCCCGCGCGAGCCCGAGCTTCTTGCGCGCCTGCCACAGGGAGAGCACGAGCACGTCCGCGCCGACGAAGAGGATGATCAGGCCCTGGATCAGCAAGGTGAGGTTGCTCGCGAGCCTCGGGTCGAAGATGGACGGGTCGAGCTGGCGGGTCGAGGTGCCGACGAGGAGACCGCCGAAGAGCACCGAGCCGAAGAAGACGCCGACCGCCGTATTGCGGCCGAGCAGCGCGACCGCGATGCCGATGAAGCCGAGGGTCGAGGCCTGGATGTCGTTCGTGTTCAGGCGGAACTCCCAGCCGAGCACGTCCAGAGCGCCGGCGAGCCCGGCGAAGAGCCCGGAGATCGCCATCGCCAGGAAGTAGTTCTTGCGCACGCTGATCCCGCCGTAGCGCGCCGCCTCCGGGTTGAAGCCCACCGCGCGCACCTCGTAGCCGAGCGTGGTGCGGTTCAGGACGACCCAGAAGGCGACGAGCGCCCCGAGCGCGACGAAGAAGCCGACGTGCAGTCCCTGCAGGATCGGATCTCCCCAGAACACAGGCAGCTTCGCGCCCTCGGCGACGTCGTTCGAGATCGGCACGGACGTCTGCGTGTCGCTCTGGAGCGGGCCGCCGAGCCCGAACAGGTAGCTCCCCGCCCAGTACGCGATCCAGTTCAGCATGATCGTCGAGATCACCTCGTGGGCGCCGACGGTGGCCTTCAGGAAACCGGCTATCCCGGCCCACGCCGCACCTGCGAGCGCTGCGCACACGATCGCGAGGAGGACGTGGGGAAAGTGCGCCATGCTCGCGAACGAGGAGCCGACGTAGACCCCGACGATCGAGCCGGTGATGTACTGGCCCTGGCCGCCGATGTTGAACATCCCGCAGCGGAAGGCGAAGGCGACGGCCAGCCCCGTCAGCATCAGGGTCGTCGAGATCAGGAGCGTCTGCTGGAGGTTGAGCGCCGCATCGGCGCGTGCCTGCCCGCTCACCCACGGGAACAGCCAGTTCAGCCCGGTCCCGTTGAAGACCGCCCGGTAGGTCGAGAGCGGATTGTGCCCGGTGGCGAGCACGACGATCCCGCCCACCAGGAACGCGATCATGGCCGTCAGGAGCGGAGTGACGATGCCGCCGGCGCGCTGGTAGAGGGCGAGACGGGCCGCCACGCTCTGGTTCTCGCCGTCGCTCGGAGGCGGCGAGACCTCCGGCGCGCCCGGGCTGGCCGGACCCCCGCTCTCCGGAGGAAGTCCCCGGGTCAAGCGGCCACGGTCTCCGTGGTGCCGCCCGTCATCGCGATGCCGAGCTCCTCCTCGGTCGCCTGCGGGCCGTACTCGCCCACGATCCGCCCCTCGTAGAGCACGAGGATGCGGTCCGAGAGCGAGAGGATCTCCTCCAGCTCGAGCGAGACGAGCAGGACCGCCTTGCCGCTGTCGCGCTGCTCGACGAGGCGGCGGTGGACGAACTCGATGGCGCCGACGTCGAGCCCGCGCGTCGGCTGGGCGGCGACGAGGACGCGCGGGTCGCGGGCCACCTCCCGCGCGATCACGACCTTCTGCTGGTTGCCGCCCGAGAGCGCGGCGGCGCGCGTCTGCGGGCCGCCCCCGCGCACGTCGAACTCCCGCAGCAGGCGGCGCGCCCGGGCGACGAGCCTGCGAGGAAAGAGCCAGCCGAAGCGCGAGTCCGGCTCCTCGCGGTAGTCGTGCAGGGCGATGTTCTCGGCGAGCGAGAACTCGAGCACGAGCCCGCGGCGCTGACGGTCCTGCGGGATGTGTCCGACGCCGGAGTCGAGCATCGCGCGCGCGCTCGCGCCCGTGACGTCGCGTCCGCCGACCCGGACGGCGCCGCTCTCGAGGCGGCGCAGGCCCGTGATCGCGTCGATCAGCTCGCTCTGGCCGTTCGCGTCGACGCCCGCGATGCCGACGATCTCGCCCGCGTGCACCGTGAAGGAGACGCCCCGGACGGCCTCGAGCCCGCGGTCGTCGTCGACGCGCGCGTCCACCACCTCGAGCAGCGCCTCGCCCGGCCTGGCGGCCTCCTTCTCGACGCGCAGGAGAACCTCGCGGCCGACCATCAGTCGGGCGAGCTGCTCCTCCGTCGCGCCCGCCGCCGGCACGGTGTCGATCCTCTTGCCCCGCCGGAGAACCGTGATGCGATCGGCGATCTCGAGCACCTCGTTCAGCTTGTGCGTGATGAAGATGATCGAGATTCCCTCCCGCGTGAGCGCGCGTAGGATGCCGAAGAGCTCGGCGGCCTCCTGCGGCGTGAGCACGGCCGTCGGCTCGTCGAGGACGAGGATGTCCGCGTTGCGGTAGAGCGCCTTCAGGATCTCGACCCGTTGCTGCTGACCGACCGAGATGCTCTCGATCCGCTCGTCCGGCTCGATCGCGAAGTGGAACCTGCGCGACAGCTCGCGGACGCGGTCTCTCGCGGCCTCCTCGTCGAGCAGGAAGCCGGCGCGGCGCGGCTCGGTCGCGAGCACGATGTTCTCGGCCACGGTCATCACCGGAATGAGCATGAAGTGCTGGTGCACCATGCCGATCCCGTGCTCGATCGCCTCGCGCGGCGAGCCGAGCGAGACCGGCCGGCCGTCGACGAGGATCTCGCCCTCGTCCGGTCGATAGAGGCCGTAGAGGACGTTCATCAGCGTCGACTTGCCGGCGCCGTTCTCGCCGAGCAGCGCGTGCACCTCGCCGCGGCGGAGGTCGAAGTCGACCGCGTCGTCGGCGACGAGGTCGCCGAAGCGCTTCGTGATCGCGCGGAGCTCGAGGACGGGCGCGTCGTCGACCACTGGCGGCGATTCTAGAGGGTCGTGTGGAGACTCGGCCGGGCGGCGAGAGGCGGCACGGAAGCCGCCCCTCGCCTGCCCCGAAGACCTACTTGACGACGCTCGGGATGCCCTTGATCTTGTGGGTCGCGACCAGCTTCTGCTTCGCGAGCACCTGAGCGACGATCCGCTTGGGCACGCGCGGGCTGAACTTGCCGACCCCGACGGCGCCCGAGGCGACGTCGAAGACGCTGTCCCTGCCCCCGCGGAACGAGCCCGAGTCGACGCTCTGGACCGTCTTGTAGACGGCGACGTCCACCTTCTTCAGCGCGCTCGTGAGGACGTGCGGACCGAGGAACGACTGATCGGCGTCGACCCCGATCCCCCAGACGCCCCTCTCCTTGGCGGCGTCGAGCGCACCCAGCCCGCAACCTCCCGCGACCTGGAAGACGACGTTGGAGCCGGCCGCGATCTCCTGCAGCGCGATCTCCTTGCACTTGTCCTGCGCGACGAACTCCTGCGAGTACCCGTTCGCGATCTTGACCTGCTTGTTCGCGGCCTTGGCCCCGAACTGGAAGCCCGCGATGTAGCGGTCGACCGGCGGGATCTTCTGCCCGCCCACCGAGGAGACGGCCTGGTTGCCTCCGATCGGCTTGTTCTTGACCACGAGCCCGGCGGCATAGCCCACCAGGTAGCCTGCCTCCTGCTCCTTGAAGAGCAGGCCGCGCACGTTCTTCGGCTTGTGCTTGAGACCCACGTTCGGGAAGTCGACGATCGCGAAGCGCTGCTCCGGGTACTTCTGGGCGACCGTGTCCATCGCGTTCGCCATCAGGAACCCGACGCCGATGATCAGGTCGTACTTCTGCCGGGCCAGGGTGGACAGGTTCGGGATGTAGTCCGAGCCCGACGTCGAGGTGAAGACCCGGTACTGCGCGCCGAGCCTCGCCTTGGCCTGCTTCACCCCGAGGAACGCCAGGTGGTTGAAGCCGCGGTCGTTGAGACCGCCGATGTCCGTGACCAGCCCGACCCGGATCGTCTTCGCGGGGGCCGCCTTCGCGGCCGGCGCGGCCGCCTTCTCTGCGCCGCCCGCGGCCCCGGACACGATCGCGAGCACCGTCGCCGCGAGGACCAGGGTCAACAGCGACATCCATCGCTTGATGCTCATTCCACTCCTTTTTCGGATTGGTCCAGCACCCGTATAGGACGAGCATGCTAACGCC
>JBBSIG010000109.1:0-8256 GCA_038232215.1 Gaiellales bacterium
CGGGCGGCAGCTTGCCGCGCTCGAGCGAGTAGGTGTAGGGCCCGCTGCCGCCGTCCGTCGCGAAAGCTTGCCGGTACCGAAGGCCACGCGTCGCCGTGGGCAGGCCGAGGGGCGTCAGCAGCAGGTGCGACGTCGCGAGCCGGGCCGTGTACGTCTTGCTCGCCGGGTCCCCGTTGGCGTCGGCGGCCGTGACCGTGAACGTGAAGTAGCCGGCTCCGGCGTCCGGGACCCCGCTCAGCACGCCGGCCGAGTCGAGCGTGAGGCCTGCGGGGAGCGAGCCCCCGCTGAGCGTGAACACGTAGGGGCCCGTCCCTCCGGACACCGCGAGGGGCTGACTGTAGAAGACGTTCGACGTGGCCGGAAACGGCAGGACGGTCGGCGCGAAGACGAGCAGCGCTGGGCCGACGCTCAGGGTGAGCGTCGCGCTTCCGGTGGCGCCGTTCTTGTCTGTCGCGGTCACCGTCAGCGGGAAGTCGCCCTTCTCGGTCGGGGTTCCGCTGAGGACGCCGGAGCTCTCGAGCGCGAGCCCGGCCGGCAGGGGGGCTCCGCCGGAGACGGCGAAGGCGTACGGGCACGTGCCGCCGCTCGCTGAGAAGACGGCGCTGTAGGGAGAGCCTCTGTGCCCACCCGGCAGCGTCGCGGGAGCGAGCGTGATCTTCGGAGGGGCGATGACGAGCGAGTAGCTCCTCGTGCCCGTGCGGTTGGCCGAGTCGGTTGCCCTGAGCGCGAACGTGAACGTGCCGGCCTTCGTCGGGGTGCCGGACAGCTTGCCGTCGGAGGAGATCGAGAGCCCGTCCGGGAGCTTGCCGCTCGCGAGCCCGAACGTGTACGGCTCCGTGCCGCCCGACGCCGAGACGGTCTGGTCGTAGGCGACGCCGACCGCCCCGCCAGGGAGAGTCGCCGTGGTCACGTCGAGGGCGCCGGACGTCGAGCCGGAGCCCCCGGCGCCCTTGGTCGAGAGCGAGAAGTAGCCGACGAAGCTGCGGCCGACCGCGTCGACGACGGAGATCGCGAAGACGGCTCCGCCGATCGTCCGCGGCGTGCCCGCGAAGTGCCCGGAGGAGTCGAAGGTGATTCCGGTCGGCAGCGATCCTCCGATCAGCGAGTAGGTGTAGGGCGCCGTGCCGCCCGTCGTGCTCAGGCTCGAGTCGTACGGCACCCCGAGCGTCGCGTCGGGAAGCTGCGAGGGGGTCACGGACAGGGGGTTCGGGGCCACCGTGAGCGTGTAGGCGCGAGAGCCCGACGATCCTCCCGAGTCGCTCGCGGTGACGGTGAACGAGAAGGAGCCGGTCGAGGTCGTCCTGCCGAACAGCAGCCCCCCCTCGCTGAGGAAGAAGCCCGGCGGGAGCGAGCCCGCCGTGACCGCGAAGGTGTAGGGAGAGACGCCGCCGCTCGCCGTGATCGACTGGGTGTAGTCGACGTTCGCCGTCGCGTCGGGCAAGCTCGCGGGCGAGAGCGTGAGCACGGCTGCCTGCCGGCCGGCCGCCGCGCCCGGAACGGCGAGCGTGGCCGTCGCGACGAGCGCGACAACCAGGCGGGGCCGAAAGAAGGTGGAGAGAGCGTGCCGCATGGCGCTTCACGGGCAACTTCGACCGTTTCGACCCCGGCCACGTCCCCCGTTCGGAGGATCGGAGGAGGTGGGGACCTGGCATCCTCCGTGCTTCCGGAGAGGTGTCCGAGCGGCCGAAGGAGCGCGACTGGAAATCGCGTACGTGCTGAAAGGTGCGTCGCGGGTTCAAATCCCGCCCTCTCCGCTCAGGCGGCGGGGGAGCCGCTGGTTCCCCCGCCGCCTCGGAGCCGCCTCCCTTGCTCGCCGGCCTCCGTCCGACCGGGGTCCTACCATCGCCCGCAGCACCGACCGGGGAGGTGGGATGTCCGTGGAGCCCGAGGAGTACGAGCTGCTCCTGATCGAGGAGGCCGACGCCTGGTTCGAGTACCTCGAGGCGACCACGGATCAGCCCGCCACGCGCTACGCGGAGCTCGAGCCCTGGGCCTGGGAGCAGCTCGGGCAGCAGCTGCAGGCGATCGAGGCGAGGCGCGCGCGACTGAGCTCGGCCGCCGTCTGATCCGAACGAAGAGCCTGAGCCTACGCTCGCCGCAGACCGCGGCTGCGCGCGTGGATCGCGAGCAGCACGCCGATCGCGAGGAGGTTCGAGATCATCGACGAGCCTCCGACGCTCACGAACGGGAGCGGAATGCCCGTGATCGGCGCGATTCCCATCGTCATGCCGACGTTGACGAAGATCTGGAAGAGGAGCGCGAGCACGATCCCGCCCGCCACGATGGCCGAGAAGGCGTCTCGCGCGAGCGTCACGATCCGTAGCCCGCGCCAGACGACGAGCAGGTAGAGCAGGAGCAGGAACGCCGAGCCCACGAAGCCGCGCTGCTCGGCCAGGGAGGCGAAGACGAAGTCGGTCGCGTGCTCGGGGTTGAAGCCGAGGCTCGTCTGCGTGGCGCCATCGACGCCCCGCCCGCGAACGCCGCCCGCCCCCACCGCGGTCACCGACTGGTTGGCGTTGTACGTCGTCCCGCCCGGATCCTTGGACGGGTTCGTGAAGCCGTACAGGCGCTCTGCCTGGTAGGGCTTGAGAACGTTTACGCCGGCCGCGGGCAGGACCCACAGGATCGCGAGGAGCGAGACGGTGAGCACCGCCCCGAGGGCGGCGAGGTGCGTCCAGCGCGTCCCCGCGACGAAGAGCACCGCGGCGAGCGCGGCCCCGTAGACGAGCGCCGTGCCGATGTCGGGCTGCAGGAAGACGAGACCCGTCGGGACGAGCGCGAGCCCGACCGTGGCGAGCACCGTCCGGGACTCTCCGATCCGCTTCGAGCGATCCGCGAGGAAGCCCGCCAGCGCCAGGACGAACAGGAGCTTGCCGAACTCCGACGGCTGGAAGCGGAAGAAGCCGAGATCGAGCCAGCGCTGGGAGCCGCGCGTCAGCGGAGCAGCGACGAAGACGACCACCATCATGGTGACCGTGCCCACGTAGATCTGCCGGTGGAAGCGCCTGTAGAGCCGAGGGTCGACGAGCAGCGCGCCGAGCAGGCCGACGCTTCCGGCGGCGACGAAGAGCGCCTGACGGACGACGTAGTAGTCGCTGTTGCCGTCGACGTCGTTCTGCGTGATCCCGCCGATCGACCAGAGCCCGTACGCGACGAGCGCCGCGACCGCGGACAGGAGCATCCAGTCGAGCCGGCGGACGAGCGACGCCGCCTCGGGCTCGGCGCGTCGCGCGCGCGCGCCCACACGCCTCGAGCCGGCGTACTCGACCATCAGTCCGAGCTCACCGGGCTGGTCGAGGAAGCCCGCCTGCCGAAGTACTTCTCGAAGACCCGCAACGCCACCGGAGCGGCCGCCGTGCCTCCGTGGCCGCCGTTCTCGATCAGCGCGCAGACCACGAGCTTCGGGTCGTCAGACGGACCGTAGCCGCACCACCACGCCTGGTCGAAGGGGCGCGGATAGCCGTCGAGGTCGCGAACCTTCTCGGCCGTGCCGGTCTTGCCCGCGATCGAGACCGGGAAGTTCCCGAAGACGCCGACGGAGGTGCCGTAGGATTGGTGCGTCGCGTCGAGGAGGCCCTGGCGGACGACGGAGAGCGCGTAGGGGTCGACGCCGCTCGGCCGGCTGCTGCCCTGCGCGTAGGAGCGCAGGACGCGAGGGCGCGAGCCGGTCGAGCCCGCCTGCTCGACGGCGAGCAGCAGGTGGGGCGTCACGAGCCGGCCGCCGTTCGCGATCAGCGAGTAGAGGCGCGCCATCTGCAGCGGTGTCACGAGCAGGTCCTTCTGCCCGATCGCGAGCTGGATCGAGTCGCCGGGCTTCCAGAGCCGGTCCTCCTGCCAGTGCTTCGGATCGGTCTCGCGCGTGAACGTGCGCAGGCGCCACTCGGGCGTCGGCAGCAGACCGGCCGCCTCCGGGCCGATGTCGATGCCCGTCCGTGAGCCGAAGCCGAGCCGAGTCGCCCACTCCTGCAGCGGGTGGCCGCGGTCCGGCGGCAGCTTGTAGAAGCTGTACCCGACGTCGTAGAAGTAGGTGTCGCACGACGCGGCGAGCGCCGTCGGCAGCGCCATCGGCTGATTGACGCCCGTGTCCCAGTTCTTGAAGGTCTGAGCGACGGAGCCGTCCGGGCGGTAGACGGTGTAGGACCCCGTGCAGGGCAGCGACCCGTACGGGGTGATGACGTGCTCCTGGAGGGCAGCCAGGGCCGTCACGGGCTTGAACGTGGAGCCGGGCGGATACGTGCCGTCGATCGCCCGGTTCTGGGCGGGGAAGTTCTTCGCCTCGGCGGCTGCGTTGTCGACGAGCGGCGCGAGCTTCTTCGGATCGATCCGGCCGACGTACACGCTCGGCTTGTACTTCGGCCACGACGCCATCGCGAGGACGGCACCGTCGTTCGGATCCATGGCGATGACGGCCCCCGCGTTCGCCGCCCAGGCCCCCTCCCCCTGCGCCGCCCTGATCCCGAGGCGCAGAGCGCGCTCGGCGGCCTGCTGCAGCTGGAGATCGATCGTGAGCCGGAGCCTGTACCCCGCCTCGGGCTGCTGCGAGAGGACGAGATCGCTCTGGGGCCGCCCGAGCGAGTCGACCCGGAGCTTCGCGAGCCCGGGGGTGCCACGCAGGTAGCCGTCGTAGGTCGCCTCCACACCCGCCTGGCCGATCTCGTCCCCGGGGCGAAGATCGGCGAGCGAGCGTTGCTCGAGCTGATCCTTCGAGACCTCCGTGACGTAGCCGAGCAGGTGCGCGGCGAGCGACTGGTAGCGGTAGCGGCGCAGGTAGCTCTGGGCGATCTCGACACCCGGGAACTCGGCCTGGTGCTCCGACAGGTACATGACCTGGTCCGGGTGGACGGAGTGCTTCACGGTCACGGGCGTCAGGGGGTCGTCGGCGCGCTCGGCGATCTGCCTCACGATGCTCTCGACCGGGACGTGGACGATCTCCGACAGGCGTTTCAGCTCGGCGTAGCGGCCTCGCCTCGGAAGGTCGTGCGGCCAGATCTGGACGGCATTGCCGGCGACGTTCGTGACGAGCACCTTGCCCGTCCTGTCGAGGATCGGTCCCCGGGGGGCGGGCACTCGCACGGTCCGAAGCTGGTTGCTCTGGGCGGCCCGCAGGTACTTGGGGCCCGAGAGCACCTGCAACGCCCACAGGCGCAGGAACAGCACGGCGAAGGCGGCGAGCGCGACCATTCCGAGCACTCCCACCCGCAGCGCGATCCGCGGCGTCAGGCGATAGGGCTCCTCGACGCGAGGATCGGGCGGGAGGAAGCGGCGCGACGGCGAGCGCCTGGAGCGGCTAGCCAAGGAGCTCCACCTCCCGGGTGCGCTCGGCCCGCGCGGGCGGGCGCAGCACGCGACGGCAGAGCGCGTACACGGGAGCGGTCAGGAGCAGGTTGAGCAGCACGGACGGCGCCAGCGAGTCGACCAGCACGAGCCTCGCGGGAACGGCGTCTCCGAGCATGAAGTGCAGCCCCGAGGCGCCGACGGCGTAGAGCACGGTGGCCACCCCCACCGAGAGGTAGGGCGCGTGGACGCGGTCCCGGCCGGTCGTCTCGCCGTAACGGCCGATCCAGTAGCCCGCGACGGTCAGCACGAGCGAGGTGAGGCCGAGCGTCTCGAGGGTGGCCGTGTCGAGGAGGAGACCGCCGAGGAAACCTGCCGCCGCGCCGACGATCGATCCTCGCAGAAGCGCGATGGCGACGAGCGCGACGAGGAGCAGATCGAGAGCTCCGCCGAGGACGTGGAGCGAGGCGAGGACCGAGACCTGCAGGACCGCTGCGCAGAAGACGAGAGCGGCAGCCTTGACCGCGTCGACACCCACCTCAGACGCCAGTCCGAAACTCGAGCCGTGGCGCCCGACAGGCGCCACACGTGTCGTTCGCAGTGACCACTCTCCGAAAGGCCCTAGCGCTTCCCGGGGGAGTCCTTGGCCACGAGCACGGCAACGGTGTCGAGCGTGGAGAAGTCGACGAAGGGCTCGACCTGGATCTGCATGTACGGGTCGGTGTCGCTGCGGCTCACGCTCCTCGCGACGCCGATCTGGATTCCCCTCGGGTAGAGGGAAGGCAGCCCGTCACCGAGCGTCCCGGCAGTCGTGATGATGTCGCCCTCCCGGACGCGCTTCTCCTTCGGGACGTTGCCGAGCGCGAGCGCGCCGAAGCCCGGGCGGACGAGGCCGTAGGCGCCGGTCTGCGGGTCGAACGCTCCGACCGTGCTCGTCGCGTCGGTCAGCAGCGTGACCTGGGAGACGCGCGGGAACACCTTCGTCACCTCGCCGACGAGCCCCTTCGCGGTCACCACCGGGCTATGCCGCAGCACGCCGCTCGTGCTCCCGGCGGCGATGGTGATCCGCTGCTTGAACGACCCGGGCGGAGCCAGGACGCGAGCGTTGACGAGGCTGTAGCTGCCCGGGAACGTGGCGGTGTCCTGATAGCGGAGCGCGGCACGCAGGCCCGGGTTCTCGGCGAGTGCGGAGCGCGCCTGGATGTAGCGCTGCTGCAGATCCTCGACCTGCGCCTGCAGGCGGGCGTTCTCGGACTTCGCGTCGACGAGCCCGCTCACGTAGCCGTAGGCGTCCCGGAACGGGCGGACGACCCGCTCGGCGCCCACCTGGAACGGCTGCAGCACGCTGGCTCCGACGCCCTGGGCACGATGGAGCCCGCCCTGCGGGGTCTCCCTGAAGTAGACGGTGACGAGCGCGAGGGAGAGTAGCGCGAGGATGCCCACCGCGAGCCGCCGGGTGAGGGCGTTTCGGGAGGGGAACGAGGGGGCGGAGGAGCGCTGGACCGACGAGCCCAGGACCGCCAGCCGAGCTGTGCGGCTGCGAGGCACGAGGCCCTAGGTTACAGCCCTTTTCGGGCGAGTCGAAGGTCTAGACGATTAGTAGCGACGGCCGTTGCGACTGCGCGCCCGCGCCTTGTTCGAGCGGTGGATCGCCTCGAACTCCTCCAGGCTGCGGCCGGAGCCGACCGCGACGCACGTCAGCGGCGACTCGGCCAGGTGCACCGGCATCTGCGTCTCGTGCCGCAGGCGCTCGTCGATCCCGGAGAGCAGGGCGCCGCCGCCCGCGAGCACGATGCCCCGATCCATGATGTCGGCTGCGAGCTCGGGGGGTGTCTTGTCGAGCGTCGACTTGATCGCCTCGATGATCTGCGAGACGGGCTCGTCGAGCGCGAGCCGCACCTCCTCGGAGTTGAGGACGACCGTCTTCGGCAGACCGGTCAGCATGTCGCGGCCGCGGACCTCGGCCTGGACCTCCTCGCGCAGGTCGAACGCGGAGCCGACCTCGAGCTTGATCTCCTCGGCCGTCTGCTGGCCGATCAGGAGCTTGTAGTCGCGCTTGATGTGGGTGACGATGGCGTCGTCCATCTCGTCGCCGCCCACGCGCAGGCTCTGTGAGACGACGATGCCCCCGAGCGAGATGACGGCGACCTCGGTCGTGCCGCCGCCGATGTCGACGATCATGTTTCCCGTGGGCTCGGCCACGGGCAGCCCCGCGCCGATCGCCGCGGCCATCGGCTCCTCGATCAGGTACGCCTGGCGCGCGCCCGCCGAGAGCGTGGCCTCCTCGACCGCCCGCTTCTCCACGCCCGTGACGCCCGACGGCACGCAGACGACGACGCGCGGGTGCGCGAAGCGATGCTGGTGCACCTTCTGGATGAAATGGCGGAGCATCTGCTCCGTGACGTCGAAGTCGGCGATCACGCCGTCCTTGAGCGGCCTGATCGCGGCGATCGTCCCCGGGGTGCGGCCGAGCATCCGCTTCGCCTCCACGCCGACCGCGTGCACCTCGCCCGAGCGCTGGTCGATCGCGACGACCGACGGCTCGGAGAGGACGATTCCGCGGCCGCGCACGTAGACCAGCGTGTTCGCCGTGCCGAGGTCGACTGCCATGTCGCGGCCGCCGAACCCCGTCATCGTGTTGAAGACACCCATGGGCGGCCTCCGAGTCTAGCGGCGGGGCGCCGAAGAACCGGGACCGCGACGCGGCAGGTCCCCTTCAGGCGTGTCCAGCGCCCTGGGGGCTAGACGTGTCACAAGAGGCGGTCAACATCGCAAAGAGATCGTGCGGCGAGGGCCGCTCCGGCGCCGATCTCCCTACTCTCGGCTCGTGGCGACGCAACTGCGGATCCGGATCCCGGGCGGGATCTACCACATCACCTCGCGAGGGGTACGTCGGGAGAGTCTCTATCTCGACGACTTGGACCGCAGACGGTTTCTCCGGATCGCAGCGCATGTCGCCTCGGCTCAGGGGTGGCGCTGCCA
>JBBSIG010000110.1:0-8160 GCA_038232215.1 Gaiellales bacterium
ACGGAGGTCGGCCCGTTCCAGGTCTCCGACGCCGACTGCGAGCGGATCGTGGCGCCCGAGCAGGCGCTCGCCGCGCTCGAGCCGCTCGCGTGATCGTCGCGCGCCGAGTGGACGAGCTGGAGCCGGCCGACCGAGCGGTCGCGATCGGCACGTTCGACGGTGTCCACCTCGGTCACCGCCGCGTGATCGAGGTGGCCCTCGCGGCAGGTCTCCGCTCGACCGTGCTCACCTTCGATCCGCATCCGCGCACGGCGCTCGGAAACCAGGTCGAGCTCCTGACCACGCTCGCTCGCCGCCTCGACCTGCTCGCCGAGCTCGGCGTCGACGAGACACTCGTGGTCGAGTTCGACCTCGAGCTCGCGCGGCTCGAGCCGGAAGCGTTCGCGGAGGAGCTCCTGCGCGCGATCGGCGCGCGGGTCGTGGTCGCGGGCTCGAACTTCCGCTTCGGGAGGGGGCGGGCCGGCGACCTCGACGTCCTGCGGGCGCTCGGGTTCGACGTGCGTCCCGTGCCCGTGGCCGAGGGCGTCTCCTCCACGGAGATCCGTCGGCTCCTGAGGGCGGGCGAGATCGCGCGTGCCGCGCGGGCCCTCGGCCGCCCTCCCGCGCTCGAGGGCATCGTGGTCGCGGGCGACGCGCGCGGCGGGACGCTCGGCTACCCGACCGCGAACCTGGCGGTCGAGCCCACGCTGCTCGTGCCCGCCTTCGGCATCTACGCGGGCTCCGCGCTCGGCCACCGGGCCGCGGTCTCGATCGGCCTCAATCCGCACTACGGTGGCGGCGAGCGGCGGATCGAGGCGTTCTTGCTCGACTTCGAGGGCGACCTGTACGGACGGCCGCTCCTCGTCGAGCTGTGGCGTCAACTCCGACAGGAGCGCGCGTTCGCGAGCGAGGAGGAGCTCGTCGCGCAGATCGCGCTGGACGTCGAGGAGACGAGGGCGGCCGAGCGCCCGTAGACCTTCGCAGTTGCGAACGGGCTCGTATTGCGAGACGCTGCGCGCGCAAACGAGCCGGACGCGATCCGGCCCTCCGACGAGCAGAAGGAGTTTTCCATGGCTGATCCCATCCCTGTCGGCAGCGACGTCTCGTCCGGCACCTATCGCTGCACCAGCTGTGGCTACGAGCTCGGCGTCCAGTCCGTGCAGTCGCTGCCGCCCTGCCCGAAGTGCGACGGGCCCTACGCCTGGCACGCGCTCACCGGCGGAGACAGTCGGGAGGATCCGTATCCGGATGAGTAGCTCTGCGCCGAGCGGCCCTCAGGAGGAGCCGAGCACGCAGGCCGCCCCGTTCCGGCGCTCGTCGGCCGCGGCGTCGTCGCGCGTGACCAGGCTGACGCCGCCGAAGTAGTGGTGGGTCTCCGGCCAGGTCCGCACCGGTAGCCGCGACTCGAGCGCCTCCAGCACCTCCTCCTCGAGCCCCGGCTCGGCGTTGATCAACCCCCCGGCCCGGTGGAAGCGGGGGCGCTCGACCGCCGTCCGAGGCTCCAGGCCCTCCTCGACGACGGCCGAGACGACGCCGACGAGCGCGGTTCGCAGACGGGTACCGCCGGCGGCTCCCGCGGCCAACTCGACGCCGTCGCCGTCGAGGACGAGCGTGGGCGCCATCATGCTGCTCACGCGTGTGCCGGGCTCGAGCGGACCGTGCGCGAGGTCGCGCTCGCCGAGCATGCTGTTCAGCTGCACGTCGAGACCGGGGAGATAGTCGCCCGAGCCGAGCCCGAGGCTCGTGGTCAGGACGCAGACGCTTCCGTCCCGATCCCGGACGACCAGATTCGTCGTGTGCCCGTCGGGCGCCGGCCCGTCCAGCGCGTCGAGGAGCGCGAGCGCCCGCTCCGCACGGCCGAGCCCGGCGAGCGGTCGCAGCCGGCGCAGCGCGGCGGGCACGCCCGAGAGGTCGCCGCGCGTGAGGACGTCGCGGCCGCGGTACGCCACCTCGGCGGGCGAGCGCCAGAGCGGACGGTACGACTCGAGGTCCGCCCGGGTGACGAGCCCGTCCCGCTCCGCGACGAGCCCGAGGAGCGACTCCGCGAGGGTGCCCCGGTAGAGCCCTCGAGCCCCCTCCGCGGACAGGAGCTCCAGGGCGGCCGCGAGTCCCGGCTGCTCGAGCCGGTCGCCGCCTCGCAGGAGGTGCCCACCCGGCGCGTAGATCCGGGCCCCCTCGTTCATCGTGAAGACCGGCTCCAGCATGGCGAGGCAGGCGGCGTGCCGCGGCGGCAGGTCGACTCCCAGGCGCGCGAGCCGCAGGGCGGGCTCGACGAGCCGAGGCCAGGGCAGGCGCCCGTGCGAGCGCCAGAGCTCGCCGAGCCCGGCGGGCAGACCGGGCACGGCGGACGAGGCGGGCCCGACCGCGTAGTGGACGAGCTCCACGCCGAACGGGGCGTCGAACTCGATCAGCTCGCGCTCGCGCGGCTCCGCGCCGAGCCCCGGGACGGCGACGAAGCAGTCGAGGTTGCGGACCGCCCCCGACGTGGCGTCGCGATAGATCGCATGGCCTCCGCCGAGCAGGCCCGTCATCACCGTCTCGGCCACGCACGACGCGAGCGAGGCCGCCACGGCGGCGTCGGCCGCGCTTCCACCCTCCTCGAGGATCTCGACCCCGGCCTCGGCCGTCGCCGGATGCCCTGCCGCGACGGCCGCCCGCACGGACGAGACGGTACCGGGCGGGCGCAGAGTACTTTCGAGGTGCACCTCGTGCGCGGTCAGCCGCTGCGTGTCCGACAGAGTGCTGCCGCTAGGTTGCAGGCCGATGTCGGACGAGGCCCTCGTACACGCCCGCGGGCTCGTGAAGCGCTTCGGCGAGCGCGTCGCCGTGGACGGGATCGACTTCGACGTCGAGCGCGGGGAGGCGTTCGGCTTCCTCGGGCCGAACGGCGCCGGCAAGACGTCGACGATGCGGATGATCGGAGGCGTCTCGCCGCCCTCGGGCGGCACCCTGCGCATCCTGGGCCTCGACCCTGTCGCCGACGGCGCGGCAATCCGGGCCCGGCTCGGAGTCGTGCCGCAGCAGGACACGCTCGACTTCGAGCTCACGGTGCGCGAGAACATCGTCATCTACGGCCGCTACTTCGGCCTTTCCCGGCGCGAGCTGCGCGGCCGGGCCGAGCGCTTGCTCGACTTCGTGCAGCTCTCGGACCGCGCCAACGACCGCGTCGAGCCGCTCTCGGGCGGGATGAAGCGTCGCCTCACGATCGCCCGCTCGCTCGTCAACGACCCCGAGGTGCTCCTCCTCGACGAGCCGACGACCGGCCTCGACCCGCAGGCGCGCCACACCGTCTGGGACCGGCTCTTCCGGCTGAAGCAGCAGGGCGTGACGCTCATCCTGACCACGCACTACATGGACGAGGCCGAGCAGCTCTGCGACCGGCTCGTCGTCCTGGACGGCGGGCGGATCGCGGCCGAGGGCTCGCCGGCCGAGCTGATCCGCCGCCTCTCGACGCGGGAGGTGCTCGAGCTCAGGTTCGCCGGCGAGCGCCCGGAGGAGCTGGCGCGGCGGGTCGACGGCCTGGCGGCGCGGGTGGAGGCGCTTCCCGATCGGCTGCTCCTCTACACGGACGACGGCGACGCCGCCGCGGCACGCGTCCACGAGCTCGGGCTCGAGCCGCAGAGCGTGCTCGTGCGCCGCAGCTCCCTCGAGGACGTCTTTCTCCGCCTCACCGGACGCACCCTCGTCGACTGACGGTGGGCGCGGCCGCCCTCACGCTGCGCTCGTTCGAGTTCTGGCTCGCGCAGTACCGGCGCGTGTGGCGTGGAACCGTCGTGACGAGCCTGGTCAACCCCGTGCTCTACCTCGGCGCGCTCGGCTTCGGCCTCGGCAGCCTCGTCGACCGCTCGGGGAACATCCCGGACGGGGTCACGTACCTCGAGTTCGTCGCGCCCGGGCTGCTGGCGGGAGCCGCGATGCAGGTCGCCGCCACCGAGGCGAGCTTCCCGGTCATGAGCGCGATCAAGTGGATGCGCACCTACCTCGCCATGCTCGCGACTCCGCTCGGCGTGCGCGACGTGCTCGCGGGCCATCAGCTCTTCGTCGCCGGCCGGGTGCTCGTCACGAGCGCGGCGTACCTCGCGATCGTGGCCGCCTTCGGGGCGGTTCGCTCGCCGCTCGCCCTCCTCGCGCTGCCGGTCGCCCTCCTCGTCGGCACCGCGTTCGCCGCCCCGATCGCCGCCTATGCGGCCTGGGTCGACTCGGACGGAGCGTTCAACCCGCTCTTCCGCTTCGGGATCGTGCCGATGTTCCTCTTCTCGGGGACGTTCTATCCCGTCTCTCGCCTCCCCTCGAGGCGGTCGCCTACGCGACGCCCCTCTGGCACGGCGTCGATCTCTGCCGCGGGCTCACGCTCGGGACGGCCCGCCCGCTTCCGGCCCTCGGGCACGTGTCCTACCTGCTCGCGCTCACGGCGGCCGGGCTGTGGCTGGCGAGCCGCTCCTACCGCAGGCGGCTGCTCCGATGAACCTGCTCGCCCTGCCCCTGCGGCGGACGCGCAGCCATCTTCTGCTCGAGCGGAACGTGATGGTCTACCGGCGCGTCTGGATGGTCGTCCTCTCCGGCTTCTTCGAGCCGCTCTTCTACCTCTTCTCGCTCGGGATCGGCCTCGGCCACTACGTGGGCACGGTGCAGGCTCCAGGCGGGGCCGTGATCGACTACGCGAGCTTCGTGGCGCCGGCCCTGCTCGCGGCCTCCGCGATGAACGGCGCGGTCTACGACGCGACGAACGTGTTCTGGAAGCTCAAGTACGCGAAGGTCTACGACGCCATGCTGGCCACGCCGGTCGGCCCCGAGGACGTGGCGCTCGGCGAGACCGCCTGGGCGCTCTTCCGCGGCCTTCTGTACTCCGCAGCCTTCCTCGCGGTCGTCACGGCGCTCGGGCTCGTGCACTCCGCCTGGGCGCTCCTCGCCCTGCCGGCCGCCCTGCTGGTCTCCTTCGCGTTCGCGGGGGCGGGGGTGGCCGCGACGACCTACATGCGCTCCTGGCAGGACTTCGAGCTGCTGCAGCTCGCACTGCTGCCGATGTTCCTCTTCTCGGCCACGTTCTTCCCGCTCTCGACGTATCCCGAGGTCGCGCAGGTGATCGTGCGGCTGACGCCCCTCTATCACGCCGTCTCGCTCCTGCGCTCGCTCACTCTGGGCGCCGTCGGGCCGGGCCAGCTCGTCGACGCCGCGTACCTCGCGGTGCTCGGGACGGTGGGCGTGGCTCTCGCGGCGCGACGGATGGGCCGGCTGCTGCTCGGCTAGCGGCCGAACCGGCGCCGACGCGGGTGCTAGCCTGTCCCCGACCGCCAGCTCGGCCGCGCGCGTCCTTCCTTCGCGGCGTGCTGGGACGGCGGGGTCGTCGATCAGGAGGTAGCA
The DNA here is from genome assembly GCA_038232215.1 of Gaiellales bacterium. GTDB lineage: Bacteria > Actinomycetota > Thermoleophilia > Gaiellales > Gaiellaceae > JBBSIG01. Next base: position 5,341 of record JBBSIG010000110.1, read on the forward strand.
GTTGACCCTCACGAAGGAAGCCAAGCTGGAAATCGTGCGGAAGCACGGCAAGAGCGAGACCGATACGGGCTCCACGCCCGTGCAGGTCGCGATCCTGACCACGCGCATCAACGAGCTGACCCAGCACCTGCGCACGCACTCGGGCGACCATCACTCGCGCCGCGGCCTGCTCAAGCTCGTCGGTCGCCGCCGACGCTTCCTGAACTACCTTCAGAAGGAGGACCTCGAGGGCTACCGCGCCCTCATCAAGGAGCTGGGCCTCAGGCGCTAGCTCGGCCAATCGGAAGGTGGAAGTTTGAGCGAGCCCCGCGCCCGCGCGAGGCTGACTCAAACCTCCACTTTCCTCGAAAGCGAAAAGTGGAGGAACAGATGGCACTAGCAACGCAACGTCAGACTTCGGTCGAGGTCAACGTCGGCGGGCGCGAGATCGTGTTCGAGACCGGCCGGCTGGCGAAGCAGGCAGACGGAGCCGTCCTCGTGCGCACGGGCGACACGATGGTGCTCGCGACGGCGCAGGGGCGCACCGAGGCGCGCGAGGGCGCGGACTTCTTCCCGCTCACGGTGGACGTCGAGGAGCGGATGTACGCGGCCGGCAAGATCCCCGGCGGCTTCTTCAAGCGGGAGGGGCGGCCGACCGAGCGCGCCATCCTCACCGCGCGCATGATCGACCGACCGATCCGGCCGCTCTGGCCGAAGGGCTTCCGCAACGAGGTGCAGTGCATCGCGACGGTGCTGTCGGCCGATCTCTCGACGCCGCACGACATCCTCTGCATCAACGGCATCTCTGCCGCGCTGATGATCTCGTCGCTTCCCTTCCTGGGCCCGGTGGGCGCCGTCCGCGTCGGCCTGATAGACGACGAGCTGGTCCTGAACCCGACCCTCCAGGAGCTCGAGGGGGAGAGCGCCCTCGATCTCATCGTCGTCGGCACGAAGGACGGGCTGACGATGGTGGAGGCCGGTGCCTCGCAGGTGACGGACGAGCGGCTGCTGGAGGCGTTCGAGCTCGCGCACGGTGAGATCGTCCGCCTCTGCGAGGCGCAGGAGGAGCTTCGGAGTCGGGTCGGCAAGCCGAAGTGGCTCGACCCGCAGGTGACCGCGGAGATCCAGTCCTCGCACGGCCGCGCGATCGCCGAGCGGATCCAGCGCGACGGGCTGCGCGAGGCGGGCGCCGTCGTCGAGGAGCTCGTGACCGAGCTCTGCGGCGAGCTGTCGATGGAGTCGACCGAGGAGGACATCGTCCGCCAGATGCAGGTGCGGGCGAGCCTCGCTCTGGTCCTCGACCAGGAGCGGCAGGCTGCCGTCGAGGGGCCGGTGCGCGACCAGTTCGAGGCCGACCTGGTCACGCTCACGGACGCCGAGCAGGACTCCAAGGAGCTGAAGTCGGCGAAGCGCCAGCTGCTCTTCGAGCGCATCGTCGAGGCCGTCGAGCTGCCCTTTCCGGTCGGGCCGGCGACCGTGGAGGGCGAGGGCCCGGTCGTGAAGGACGCGATCACGAAGCAGTGGGTCAAGCGGGCCGCGGAGTCGGTCTACAAGCAGGTCGTTCGCCGCAAGATCGCGGTCGAGAAGCGGCGGCCCGACGGTCGCGGCGCCGAGGAGATCCGGCCGATCGAGTGCGAGGTCGGCGTGTCGCCGCGCACGCACGGCTCCGGCCTCTTCACACGTGGGCAGACGCAGATCATGACGCTGCTCACGCTCGGGACGGCCAAGGAGGGGCAGCGGATCGACGATCTCTCGCTCGAGTCCGACCGCCGGTTCATGCACCATTACAACTTCCCGCCCTACTCCGTCGGCGAGACGGGTCGGATGGGGAGCCCCCGGCGGCGAGACATCGGCCACGGCGCGCTCGCGCAGCGGGCGCTCGAGGCAGCCATCCCGGACCTCGAGGAGTTCCCGTACACGATCCGGCTCGTCTCGGAGACGCTGGAGTCGAACGGCTCCTCGTCGATGGGCTCCGTCTGCGGCTCGACGCTCGCCCTGATGGACGCCGGGGTGCCGATCAAGGGGCCCGTCAGCGGCATCGCGATGGGGCTCGTCAAGGAGGGTGACGACTACGTCATCCTCACCGACATCCAGGGGGCCGAGGATCACCTCGGCGACATGGACTTCAAGGTTGCCGGCACGCGCGAGGGGATCACGGCGCTCCAGATGGACATCAAGATCACCGGTGTGACGACAGAGATCATGCGGAGTGCGCTCGAGCAGGCGAAGCGGGCGCGCGCGTTCATCCTCGACGCGATGGCCGAGACGATCTCCGAGTCCCGGACGGAGCTGTCGGACAACGCGCCGCGGATCTCCTCGGTCAAGATCGACCCGGAGAAGATCGGGATGGTGATCGGCAAGGGCGGCGAGACGATCCGCGCGCTCGAGGCCGACCACGACGTCCAGATCGACATCGAGGAGGACGGCACGATCCTGATCTACGCGGTCGACGGCCCTAAGGCGGAGGCAGCCATCGCGGCGATCACCGCGCTCACGAAGGAGCCCGAGGTCGGCGACGAGTTCACGGGCAAGGTGGTGAAGACGACGCAGTTCGGAGCCTTCGTGGAGCTGAAGAAGGGCACCGACGGGCTGCTCCACGTCTCGAACGTGGGTCCCGGCCGTGTCGCGCACATCGAGGACGTGATGGCACGCGGAGACGTCGTCGACGTGCTCGTGCAGGAGGTCGACAAGGCGAGGGGGCGGATCGGTCTCAAGCTCGTCAACAAGCACGAGAACGGGAGCCTCGTCAGCCCCGAGCAGCTGATCGAGCGCGCGAAGGATGCGCCGCCGCGCCCGCCCGAGGAGGAGCGGCCGCGCCGCGAGGGCGACCGCGGACGCGGC
>JBBSIG010000111.1:0-8155 GCA_038232215.1 Gaiellales bacterium
AGATCCTGACGGAGCAGACGCTCGGCCGCGGGCTGCGCCTGCCGTTCGGCGAGTACACGGACGTCGAGCTGCTCGACACACTCGAGGTGCTCGCCCACGAGCGCTACGAGGCGCTCTTGAGGAAGACAGGCGTGATCAACGAGGCGTTCGTCGACTACCGGACCCGGGTGCGGGTGCGCACGGATGCGAACGGCGATCAGTCGGCACGTCCCGAGACGGTCGAGGTCGGCCTCGACGTCGACGTCGGACCCGGCGCCGTCGGCGGCGGTAAGCCGGTGCTCGAGGCGCTCGACGAGCGGGAGGAGCATGCGAAACGCGAGACGGAGAGCCTCGCGGTCGCGCTGAGGCAGCGCCCGGACCTCCCACAGCTCCGGATCCCGCGCCTCACGATGAGCGCCGTCAAGAGCAGCTTCTCGCTCAACGACATCACCTCGCTCGACCGCTTCGAGGAGCTCGGTCGCCAGCTCGCGGCGAAGCCGGACGACGAGCTTCGCAGGATGCAGCTCGGCGCACGCATCCGAACCGGAGCCGACGGCTTCCGCTCGACCGAGCTCGTGACGACGACGGGGCAGCGGATCACCTCGCAAGCGGCGGGTATCGCTCTCGCCGACGCGCGCGAGCGGCTCGTCGATCTCGTCCTCGGCGCGGAGGTCGTGCCCGGTCGCCTCGGCGAGGAGAAGGGCGCGGAGCGAATCGTCGACCGCTTCATCGCCGGGCTGGGGCCCGACGCCGAGACGATTCTCAGCTCGTTCCTCGATCGCGCCGGCGCCCGCCTCGTCCGGACCGTGGTCGACGAGCATCGCCGCTTCACGGCGAAGCCGCAGTACGAGGAGGTCGTCCAGGTCGACACCTTCGCACCGGTCCGCTTCGCCCGGCCCGCGGTGACGCGCGATCGAACCGGGCCGTTCTCGAGGTCGACGGCGTACGAGGGCTGGAAGCGGTCGCTCTACGAGCAGGCCTGGTTCGACTCCAGCACGGAACGCCAGCTCGCCACGCTCCTCGACGACGCGCCCGAGGTCCGGTTCTGGGTCCGGCTTCAGACCGGCGACCTGAGGATCCTCTGGCAGAGCGACGGCCGCGAGTACAACCCCGACTTCGTCGCCGTCGAGAGCGAGGGGATGCACTGGCTCGTGGAGGCGAAGATGAACAAGGAGATGGCGTCCGCGGACGTGCTCGGCAAGGAGAACGCCGCGCAGCGCTGGGCCAACCACGTCTCGTCGCACCCGGGCGTCGGCACCGAGTGGCGCTATCTGCTCGTCGGCGAGGACGACATCCAGACGGCGCGCGGCTCGTGGTCGGCGCTGAAGAAGCTCGGCGGGGCAGGATAAGCGGATCCCGTACCGTCCGGTTCCCCTCGAGTTCACGCGGCTCCCGGTCGACCAGCAGCTCGCGCGCTCGCGCGCGTTCCTCGAGCAGGCGCGGGCGCGGCGCTCGGTCAGGCAGTTCTCGCGCGAGCCCGTCCCGCCCGAGCTCGTCGAGAACGCAATCGCGGCAGCGGGCACCGCGCCGTCCGGCGCGCACCAGCAGCCGTGGACGTTCGTGTCCGTCTCCGATCCGGCGCTCAAGAGCCGTATCCGTGCGGCCGCCGAGGAAGAGGAGCGGACGACGTACGAGCGCCGGATGACGGAGGAGTGGCTGCGGGCGATCGAGCCCATCGGCACCGACTGGCACAAGCCGCACATCGAGGACGCCCCCTACGTGCTCGTCGTGTTCGAGCAGGTCTACGGGCTCCACGGCGAGCGCAAGCTCAAGCACTACTACAGCAAGGAGTCGGTCGGGATCGCGGTCGGCCTGCTGCTCGCGAGCCTGCAGGCAGCCGGCCTCGCGGCGCTCGTCCACACGCCTTCTCCGATGGGGTTTCTCGCGGAGCTCCTCGAGCGGCCTCCGAACGAGCGCGCCTTCGCGCTGATCCCCGTCGGCTACCCGGCGCCGGGCGCCGAGGTGCCGGACCTCGAGCGAAAGCCGCTCGAGCGCATCATGCGGATCCTCTGACTCACGCGCCCTTCTGAGCCTCGAGCTGACGCGCCTCCCCCGGCTCGTCGCCCGCATCCGGGTGCTCGTCGAAGCCGAACTTGAGGATCGCGCGCTTCGCGGCCCTGACCTCGTCGAGCCGGCGCACCGGTCGATCGTGCGGAGCGTCCTTCAGCAGCCCGGGATCTTCCGCTGCCTCGCGAGCGATCGCGAGCATCGCGTCGACGAACGCGTCGAGGCGCTCCTTCGGCTCTGTCTCCGTGGGCTCGATCATCAGCGCCTCGGGCACGATCAGCGGGAAGTAGATCGTGGGCGGATGGAAGCCGTAGTCCATCAGACGCTTCGCGACGTCGAGCGCGGTGACGCCGTGCTCGCGCTTGAGCGTGCGTGCGCTGAGCACGAACTCGTGCATGCAGAGGCGGTCGAAGGGCAGGTCGTACACCTTGCGCAGCCGCGCAAGCACGTAGTTCGCGTTCAGGACGGCCGTCTCCGACATCGCCCGCAGAGCCGGCCCGTACGCCCGGATGTAGGCGTAGGAGCGGACGAAGACGCCGAACGGCCCGCCGAAGCCGCGTACCTTGCCGATCGACCTCGGGCGGTCGTAGTCGAGCCGGAAGCGCTCGCCGTCCCGCACCACCGCGGGCACCGGCAGGAACGGCTCGAGCCGGTCGCGGACGACGATCGGCCCGCCGCCGGGCCCGCCGCCGCCGTGCGGCTGCGAGAACGTCTTGTGCAGGTTGATGTGGACGATGTCGAAGCCCATGTCGCCCGGCCGCGAGATTCCGCACACGGCGTTCAGGTTGGCGCCGTCGTAGTAGAGGAGCGAGCCCGCCTCGTGGAAGATCTCCGCGATCTCCTCGATGTTCTCGTCGAAGAGCCCGAGCGTGGAGGGGTTCGTGAGCATAAACCCGGCGGTGCGCTCGCTCACGAGCTCGCGCAGATGCGCGACGTCGATGTTGCCCCGCGCATCCGTGTTCACCTTCTGCAGCCTGTAGCCGGCCATCGTGACGCTCGCCGGATTCGTCCCGTGCGCCGTGTCGGCAGTGATGACCGTGTCGCGCTCCTCGCCGCGCTCCCCGAAGTACGCGCGCATCAGCATCAGCCCCGTCAGCTCCCCCTGCGAGCCGGCGGCCGGCTGCAGCGAGACGGCATCGAGCCCCGCGATCTCCGCGAGGATCTCCTGCAGACGCCACATCAGCTCGAGCGCCCCCTGCGCGCCCTCCTCCTCCTGGTGCGGGTGCAGGTCCCGGAAGCCGGGCAGCATCACCACCCGCTCGTTGACGCGCGGGTTGTGCTTCATCGTGCACGAGCCGAGCGGATAGAAGCCCGTGTCGATTCCGAACGTGCGCGTCGCGAGCTCGGTGAAGTGGCGAACGACCTCGGGCTCGGCGAGCTCGGGCAGCCGAGGCGGTCGCGCCCGGCGAAGCTCCTCCGGCAACTCCGCCGCCGGTAGATCGTGCCGCGGCAGCGACGACGCCCGCCGGCCCGCCTGGGACTTCTCGTAGATCAGCTTCACGAGCCGGCGAGTACGTCGACGAGCCGGTCGACGTCCGCCGGCGACCGTTTCTCGGTCAGGCACACGAGCAGCGCGTCGTCCATGCCCTCGTAGTCGCGGCCCAGCGCGTAGCCCGGGTGCACTCCCCGCGCCCGGGCGGCGCGAATCGCCTCGCCCGCGGGCCGTCCGACGCGGACGGCAAACTCCTTGAACGTTGTCTTCTCAGGAAACACGAGCTCGAAGCCGGCCTCGCGGAGCCGCCGCTTCGCATAGGCCGCCAGCGCGGTGCAGAGCTCCCCCTGCTCGCGCAGACCCTGCGGCCCCAGCCAGGCCAGGTGGACGAGCCCGGCGAGCGCCAGCAACGTCTGGTTGGTGGTGATGTTCGAGGTCGCCTTCTCGCGCCGGATGTGCTGCTCGCGGGTCTGCAGGGTGAGGACATAGCCGCGCTCCCCCGCGGCGTCTACCGTCTCTCCGACGATCCGTCCAGGCATGCGGCGGGTGTACTCGCTGCGAGCGGCGATGAACCCGTAGTGCGGGCCGCCGTAGCTCTGGTAGTTGCCGGCGCCCTGCCCCTCTCCGATCGCCAGGGCGCAGCCGTAGTTGCCCGGAGCCTCCAGGAGCCCGAGCGACACGGGGTCGACGTGGGCGACCGCGAGGGCGCCGGCGTCGTTGGCCGCGGCGGCCAGGTCCGGTGCGGGCTCCAGGCAACCGAAGGCGTTCGGCTGCTGGAAGATCACGCAGGCCGCGTCCTCGGCGGCGGCGCGGAGGTCGTCGGGATCCGTGATCCCCTCCCGGTGCGGCACCTCGACCACCTCCAGGCGGAAGCCCGGCGCGTAGGTCTTCACGACCTGGCGCACCTGCGGGTTGAGCGTCTCGGCGAGCACGACCTTGTGCCGGCCGGTCGCGTACCGAGCCACGTAGCACGCGTCCGCTGCGACAGTCGTCCCGTCGTAGCCGGACGCGTTCGAGACGTCCATCGCGGTCAGCTCGCAGATCGCGGTCTGGTACTCGAAGATCGCCTGAAGCACCCCCTGGCTCAGCTCCGGCTGGTAGGGCGTGTAGGCGGTCAAGAACTCGCCGCGGGAGAGGATCGCGTCGACCACCGCCGGCACGTAGTGGTCGTAGACGCCGGCTCCGAGGAACGACAGCTCGGCGCCCGTGTGCGCGTTCCGCGAGGCGAGCTCCTCGAGATGGGCGACGAGCTCCGGCTCCGAGAGCGCCGGCTCGAGCGAAAGCGGGCGGTCGAGGCGAACCGCGGCCGGGACGTCGCCGAACAGCTCCTCGACCGAGCCGACCCCGACGGCTGCGAGCATCGCCTCGCGATCGGCCTCCGTGAGCGAGAGGTGGCTCACTGCTCTGCGAGCACGTCCCGGTACGCCGAGACGTCGAGCAGCGAGTCGAGCTCGCTCGAGTCCGTGAGCCGGATCCGTACGAGCCAGCCTTCGCCATAGGGATCCTCGTTGACCGTCTCGGGCGCCTCGACGGCCTTCCCGTTCACCTCCACGACCTCTCCGGACAGCGGCGCGATCACGTCGGAGACGGCCTTCACCGACTCGATCTCCCCGTACGGGGTGTCCTTCGCGATCGAGGAGCCCGTCTCCGGGGGCTCGTAGTGGACGAGCTCGCCTAGCGCGTCCTGCGCGAACCAGGTGATGCCGAGCACGGCCTCGTCCCCGTCGACGCGCGCCCAGTCGTGCTCCGGGTGATACCTGAGGTCGTCGGGATACACCTCCGCCGCGGCCACTACACGGCCTGTCCCGCGCGGCGCCGGGACTCGGAGGGGCGAGATCCTCTGCTTGCAGTCATCTCAGGTCTCCTTGCTCGGGCTCCCGGCGTGGCCGGCGCCCCTGTAGATGGGCTTCTCGACGACTCGGGCCCCACGGGGCCTGCCGCGGACGTCGACGGTCAGCTCCGACCCGGGCTCGGCGAGCCGCGACGAGACATAGGCGAGGCCGATACCCCTGTCGAGCATCGGCGAGTGCGTTCCCGACGTCACCTCGCCCCCACCCTCGATGGGCATCCCCCGGCGCGGGATCGCGCGCTCCTCCATCACGAGCGCGACGAGGCGCCGCTCGGGGCCTGCCGCCCGGATCTCGCGTAGGCGCTCGACGCCGGTGAAGTCCTTCGCGAGCGCGCACACCCAGCCGAGCCCGGCGGAGAGCGCGTCCGTCTCCGGCGAGATGTCGTTCCCGTGCAGCGGGTAGCACACCTCGAGCCGCAGGCTGTCGCGCGCGCCGAGCCCGCAGGGGGTGGCACCACGCGCCAGCACGCGAGCCCAGAGCTCCCCGACGTCCTCGGGCATGACGAGGAGCTCGACGCCCTCCTCGCCCGTGTAGCCGGTTCTGCTGACCAGGCACTCGATCCCGTCGATCTTCCCGGGAGCGAAGGTGAAGGGCCTCGCCGGCTCGAGCCCCAGCCGCTCGTTCGTCCGCGGGCCCTGCACGGCGAGGAGCGAGAGCTCGTCGGAGACGTCGCGCACGTCGGATCCTCGGAGCTCGTGCTCACCGAGCCACGCGTAGTCGTTCTCCCGCGTGCTCGCGTTGACGATCAGCAGGTAGCGGAAGTGCTCGAGCTTGTAGACGATCAGGTCGTCGAGAATCCCGCCCGACTCGTTCGTGAGCAGCGTGTACTGCGCGTCGCCGACGTCGAGCCGGTCGAGGTCGTTCGAGAGCAGCCCCTGCAGGAGCTCGTGTGCCCGCGGGCCCTCGACCTCCAGCTCGCCCATGTGCGAGACGTCGAACACGCCGCAGTCGCCGCGGACGGCCCGGTGCTCCGGAATGACTCCCTCGTACCGCACGGGCAGCGACCAGCCCGCGAACGGCACCATCCGCGCTCCGAGCGCCACGTGCGTCTCGTGAAGCGCCGTTTGCTGGAGCGTCTGCATCCGTGGCGGATGCTAACGGCGGCAGGCCGGGCGGGCCGGAGCACCGACGGTGCGCGCCGGACCGGCCCGTCGGCGAGTGCGCGCGTCCCGGTGCAGTCCGGTACGGAGGCGGGGCGAGCGCCTACGGGTCGCGGAGGAACGAGGGAACCTCGAGCACGTCGCTCGAGACCTCGAAGCCCTCGCGGGCCGCCGGTCGGCGACCCGATGTCGGCTCCTCGGCGAGCAGGCTCGACTCGCGGCGCCGACGCCGGCGAGGGCCGCCGAACCCCGTCGCGATGACCGTGACCCTGACCTCGTCGCCGAGCGCGTCGTCGATGACCGCTCCGAAGATGACGTTGGCGTTCGCGTCGGCCGCGCTCGTCACGACCTCGGCAGCCTCGTTGATCTCGAACAGGCCGACCTCGGAGCCGCCGCTGACGTTGAGCAGAATGCCCGTCGCCCCGTCGATGGAGGCCTCGAGGAGCGGTGACGAGACCGCGGTGCGCGCCGCCTCCGCCGCCCGGCTGTCCCCGGCTGCGATACCGATTCCCATCAGGGCCGAGCCGGCGTCGCGCATGATCGTCCGCACGTCCGCGAAGTCGAGGTTGACGATGCCCGGCACGGTGATCAGGTCGGTGATCCCCTGGACGCCCTGGCGCAGGATGTCGTCCGCCATCCGGAACGCGTCGACGATCGAGGTCTTCTTCTCGACTACCTGGAGCAGCCGGTCGTTCTCGATCACGATCAGCGTGTCGACCTGGTCGCGTAGCTCCTCGAGGCCGCGCTCGGCGGCGTCCGAGCGCTTCCGGCCCTCGAAGGTGAACGGACGGGTCACGACGCCCACGGTGAGCGCGCCGAGCTCTCCCTTTGCGAGCTCCGCGAGGATCGGTGCGGCGCCGGTTCCGGTCCCGCCGCCCTCGCCGGCCGTGACGAAGACCATGTCCGCGCCCTTCAACGCCTCCTTCAGCTCGTCCCGGCTCTCCTGCGCCGCCGCCTGTCCGACCTCCGGATCGGCGCCGGCCCCGAGGCCGCGCGTCACCTTGGAGCCGATGTGGATCTTCACGTCCGCGTCGCACATGAGCAGGGCCTGGGCGTCGGTGTTCACGGCGATGAACTCGACGCCGGTCAGGTTGGCGTCGACCATCCGGTTGACGGCGTTCGTGCCGCCGCCGCCGACGCCCACGACCTTGATCACTGCGAGGTAGTTACCGGTCTGTTCTCTCACTCTCGACCTAGCTCGACGTGAAGCTTGACTGGACCGTGCGACCGTCGAGCTGCCCTTTCAGCGGTGAGAGTACGCACGGGATGCGCGCCTGTCAACGCCGGTCTCATGGCGAGGTCGAGCGAGAAGGCTCGACCTCTACCTCCGACTTGAGGGTTGTCCCGGCCACCGGTCGGCCCGGAACGCTCACGTCGAGGTAGAGGCGCTCCGGCGTCAGCAAGGGCAGGACTCGGCGGGCGACGGCCAGCTTCAGACGGAGCCCTCCGGGCAGGCCGAGCCGCAGCTCTCGTCCCGAGCGGAGAACCACGGTTAGCTGAGGCCGGGTGGCCGTGACCGATCGGAGCGGGAGCTCGTGGAGGAGCGAGAGCACGCGGGCCGCGCGCGCCTGAACGTCCGGGAGCGTCGCTCCCGGGCTGACCCGCACCGTGCGGGAGATCCAGAGCCGCGGCAACCGAGGATGGCTCCGGGCCCCGGCGAGCGCAATCACGCGGGCGCGCCCTGACACGAGCCAAGCACGGTCCCCGCTGCGCAGGACGGCGACCGGCCTCTCGGGGACCACGACCACGGAGAGCGTGTGCGGAAACGAGCGGTCGACCTCGAAGGA
>JBBSIG010000112.1:0-8148 GCA_038232215.1 Gaiellales bacterium
AACCGCTTCGAGGGCTCGATCGAGCCGGGCGCGATGCCGTTCCTGCACGAGCACCTGGGCAACCCGGCGTTGACCTTCATCGGGCGCCGGCTGTTCGGGACGCCGTGCGGCGACATCTACTGTGGCCTGCGCGGCTTCAGGCGCGACCGGATCGTGGCTCTCGACCTGCGGGCTGCGGGGATGGAGTTCGCGATCGAGATGATCGTCAAGGCGACCATGAACGGGCTGCGGATCGCCGAGGTGCCGATCGTGCTCTCGCCGGACGGCCGTGGCCGCAGGCCGCACCTGAGCACCTGGCGCGACGGCTGGCGCAGCCTCCGGCTGCTCCTCCTCTACAGCCCCGCCTGGCTCTGTCTCTACCCGGGAATCGCCCTGATGGCGATCGGTCTCGCGGCGATGGCCTGGCTGCTCCCCGCCCAGCGGACGGTCGGCGGCGTCACCTTCGACGTCAGCACGCTGATCTACGCCTCGCTCGCCATCGTCGTCGGCTACCAGGCCGTCTTCTTCTTCGTCTCGGCGAGGACGTTCGCGATCGCCGAGGGGCTCCTGCCCGAGAGCGCACGCCTCGCGCGCTTCTCGCGGGCGATCAAGCTCGAGCGGGGGCTCGTGGTCGGCCTGGGGCTCGCGCTCGCAGGCCTCGCCGGCTCGGTCTACGCGCTCCTGACCTGGAACCGGCACGGCTTCGGCCGGCTCGACTACCCCGACATCCTGCGCATCGTGATCCCGAGCTCGACGCTGATCTTCATCGGCTTCCAGACCGTGCTGTCGAGCCTCTTCTTCAGCATCCTGCGTTTCAAGCGACGCTGAGGATCGAGCTCCCGGGCGTAGCTGACGACGGCCCAGCGCCGGCCGGCCGCGCAGGTAGCCCTGTCCGGCGAGCGTCACGAGCGCCGCCGGCAGGCCGAGAGCGGCGCTCGCGCGCGCGATCGCGAGCGCAGCCTCACGGGCGGCGAGCGACGGCCCAGAGCGAGAGGCCGAGCGGCAGCGGCACGCGGTCGAGCGGGCGGAGCAGCGGCACGAGCCGGTCGAACAGGCGGAAGGAGCCGGCGGGCCAGTCCTCGCGGCCGGCGAGGCGGACGCGCACGAGCCAGCCGAGAGCCCCGAGAGGGTTGACGGCTCGCAGCGTCTCGACCGTGAAGCCGGCGCCCTCGAGCAGCCGGCGCAGCGGCTTCCTGTCGTAGCGCCGCTCGTGCCCGATCGCCCGATCGGTGGCGCCGAACAGGAAGGCGTGCGCGGGCACGAGCAGGAGCAGCCTGCCGCCGGGACGGAGCTGCTCGTGAAACGCGGCGAGGGCGCCGGCGTCGTCGCTCACGTGCTCGAGGACGTTGAAGCAGACGATCGAGTCGAAGCCGCCGCCCGCGGCGGGACCCTCCGCCGTGCCCTCGACGACGCGGACGCTCGGGCGCCCCGAGAAGCGCCCGCGCAGCAGGTCGACGAACTCGCGGTGCGGCTCCACCGCCACGACCTCCGCCCCCGTCTCCGCCGCGAGCTCGGTGAACGTCCCCACTCCGGCGCCGGCGTCCAGGACGCGGAGGCCGAGGTAGGGGCGGGCGCGATCGAACAGCCAGTCGTTGTAGTTCCGCGACGCCGCGATCACCGCGAGGATCTCGTCGTGGTGCGGCGCGTACGAGTCGCTCACGGATCGATCGTATGCCCGTCGCCCTCCCGCGCTCTTAGAGTAGGTGCCAATGCGATCGCTCTCGGTCGTCGTCCCGGTCTACAACAGCGCCGGGCTCCTCGGCACGCTCGTCGAGCGCGTCGCCGGCGTGCTCGAGCCCGTCGCGCCCGACTACGAGGTCGTGCTCGTGAACGACGGCAGCGCCGACGCCAGCTGGGAGCGCGTCGCGGAGCTATCGCGCACGCACCCGGCCGTGCGCGGCCTCGACCTGATGCGGAACTACGGGCAGCACAACGCGCTCCTCGCCGGTATCCGCGCCGCGCGGGGCGACACGATCGTCACCATCGACGACGACCTCCAGAACCCGCCCGAGGAGATCCCGAAGCTGCTGGCCAAGCTCGACGAGGGATTCGACGTCGTCTACGGGACGGCGAGCGAGCGTCAGCACGGGCTCGCGCGCTCCCTGGCCACGAGGCTGACGAAGCTCGCGCTGCGAGGCGCGATCGGCAGCGACATCGCCATGAAGGTCAGCGCGTTTCGGGCTTTTCGAACCGAGCTGCGAGACGCGTTCACGGACTTCGGGGGCCCCGACGTTTCCATCGACGTGCTGCTCAGCTGGGGCACGAGGCGCTACGCCGCCGTGCCGGTCTCGCACAGCCCGCGCGCCGAGGGCAGCTCGAACTACGGCTTCGGGAGACTGGCGAAGCACGCGCTCAACGTGCTCACGGGCTTCAGCACGCGGCCGCTCCGGATCGCGAGCCTCGTCGGGATCGCGTTCACGGCGCTCGGCCTGGCCCTCCTCGTGCTGGTCGTCGCCCGCTACCTGGTCGGGGGCTCGACGGTGCCGGGCTTTCCGTTCCTCGCCTCGATGATCGCGATCTTCTCCGGCGTCCAGCTCCTGACCCTCGGGGTGATCGGCGAGTACCTGGCCCGCATGCACGTCCGGATCATGGACCGACCGCCGTACTCGATCCGCGAGGAGCTCGGCGCTGACGGCCGCTGAGCCGGAGCTCCTGCCCTGGGACAGCGAGTTCTGGGGCGTCCGCATCGGCAGGGCTACGGGCGGCATGCCGCCCGCCGAGATCGACTCCTGGGCGAGCGAGCACTCGCTCGCCTGCGTGTACCTGCTCGTCTCGAGCGGGGAGGTCGAGGCCGTGCACGCCGCGGAGGCCCGGGGCTTCCGGATGATGGACGTGCGCGTCGAGCTCGTCCGGCCGGCGCGGCGGGAGACGGCGCCGGTGCGCGGCGCACGGCCCGACGACCTCGAGGCGCTCCGCCGGATCGCAAAAGGCAACCACGGAGTCACGCGGTTCTACGCCGACCCGCGCTTTCCGAACGAGCGCTGCGACGAGCTCTACGACCTCTGGATCGCCCGGAGCGTGGAGGGATGGGCCGAAGCAGTGCTCGTTGCGGAGCTCGAGGGCCGGCCCGCCGGGTACGTCTCGTGTCACGCCGACGAGGGCCGGGGGCGCGGCTCCATCGGCCTGATCGGCGTGGCCGAGTCGGCACGCGGTCAGGGGCTCGGCCCCGCGCTCGTGCTCGCCGCGGTCGACTGGTGCCTCGGTCGCGGCCTGGTCGAGATCGCGGTCGTCACCCAGGGGCGGAACGTCCCGGCACAGCGGCTCTTCGGCCGCTGTGGCTTCCTCGTCGAGTCGGTCGATCTCTGGCTCCACAAGTGGTACGACGCGTGAGCGGCTGGCGCATCCCGTTCAACCGGGCGACCGAGACCGGCCGCGAGCTGGCCTACCTACAGGAGGCCGTGGTGAGCGGGCACATCTCCGGGGACGGGGCGTTCACGCGGCGGTGCGAGAGCCTGCTCGAGGAGGAGCTCGGGGTCGAGCGAGCGCTGCTCACCACCTCGTGCACGCACGCGCTCGAGCTCGCCGCCCTCCTGCTCGACGTCGGGCCCGGGGACGAGGTGATCGTGCCCGCCTTCACCTTCGTCTCGACGGCGAACGCCTTCGCGCTCCGCGGCGCCCGGATCGTCTTCGCGGACATCCGCCCGGACACGCTCAACCTGGACGAGGCGCGGGTCGGGGAGCTCGTCGGCGAGCGGACGCGGGCGATCGTGCCGGTGCACTACGCGGGAGTCGGCTGCGAGCTCGACTCGATCGGCGAGCACGGGGTGCCGCTCGTGGAGGACAACGCGCACGGGCTCTTCGGGCGCTACCGCGGTCGAGAGCTCGGCACGTTCGGCGTCCTCGCTGCGCAGAGCTTCCACGAGACGAAGAACTTCACCTGCGGGGAGGGAGGCGCCCTGCTCCTGAACGACGCCGCGCTCGTGGAGCGCGCCGAGGTGATCCGCGAGAAGGGCACCGACCGCAAGCGCTTCTTCCGCGGTCAGGTCGACAAGTACACGTGGGTCGACCTCGGCTCGAGCTACGTGCTGACCGACCTGATGGCCGCGTTCCTCGCCGCCCAGCTCGAGGAGCGGGGGTCGATCCAGGCGGCGCGGCGGCGGATCTGGGAGCGCTACGCCGAGGGGCTGCGCGAGTGGGCCGAGGGCGCGGGCGTCCGCCTGCCGATCGTGCCCGAGCACTGCGAGCAGGCCTGGCACATGTTCTATCTCCTGCTTCCGTCGCTCGAGGTGCGGACCGCCCTGATCGAGCACCTGCGGGCCCGCGGCATCCTCGCCGTCTTCCACTACCTGCCCCTGCACCTGTCCGAGATGGGCGCGCGCTTCGGCGGCAGGCCGGGGCAGTGCCCGGTCACGGAGGACGTGAGCGACCGGCTGCTCCGCCTCCCCTTCTTCACGGGCCTCAGCGAGTCGGAGCAGGACGAGGTGATCGAGGCGGTCCGCTCCTCGCCCGCGTGAGCGGGGGCTTCGACGTCGAGCTCTTCGGGGCGCTCGCCGCCGCGGAGCCGGAGAGCTTCTGGTTCCGCGCCCGGAGCCGGCTGATCGTCTCCACCCTCCGCCGGCACTTTCCCGGAGCGCGCAGTCTGCTCGAGGTCGGCTGCGGGACGGGCTACGTGCTGGCGGGTCTCGCGGAGGCCCTGCCAGGCCTGCGGCTCGTCGGCAGCGAGCTCTTCCCCGAGGCGCTCGAGATCGCGCGTCGCCGGCTGCCGCCGGCCGTTCGGCTGCTCGAGCTCGACGTCCTGCAGATGCCGTTCAGGGACGAGTTCGACGTCGTCGGCGCCTTCGACGTGCTGGAGCACGTCGAGGACGACCTCGGTGCGCTCAGGGGTCTCCATCGTGCTGCGAGACCGGGAGGCGGCGCGATCCTGCTCGTCCCGCAGCACCCGAGGCTCTGGAGCGCGGCCGACACCGTCGCGCATCACGTGCGCCGCTATGGGCGGCGCGAGCTCGTGCGCAAGGTCCGCGCCGCCGGCCTCGAGCCCGTCGAGGTGACGTCGTTCGTCTCGACCCTGTTGCCGGCGCTCGTCGCCTCGCGGGTCGTCCACCGGCTCCTGCGCCGCGCCTACGACCCGATCGCGGAGCTGCGTCCGGGGCCGCTGAACGGTCTCTTCGAGCGCGTCCTCGACGGTGAGCGGCGGCTGATCGAGCGCGGCGTCTCGCTCCCGGCGGGCGGCTCGCTGCTCGTCGTCGCCAGCAAGCCTGCCTAGCCTGGCTCGCAGGCCTGCGGAAAACAGTTCACCAAGTCGGCACAGCTTCCGCTTGACACGTCACGGTGCCTGGCACCGTGACGAAGCATCCACAGCCCTGCTCCCCGGAGCATCGGCCCGTG
Organism: Gaiellales bacterium; assembly: GCA_038232215.1. Taxonomy (GTDB): domain Bacteria; phylum Actinomycetota; class Thermoleophilia; order Gaiellales; family Gaiellaceae; genus JBBSIG01. The sequence continues at coordinate 5,305 of JBBSIG010000112.1, forward strand.
CGCGACAGATGTGACGAACGATCCACGGCTTCGGGTGCCAGGCACCGTGACGAATCGTCCACAGGGCCCTCGGGAGCGGCGTGCGCCCGGCCGGTCGCCGGGCTACCATCGCCCTCGCGATGTGCGGGATCCTGGGACTCGCCGGAGCCGGGCCGGTCGAGCCCGGGCGCCTCGACGCCGTCGACCTGATGCGGCACCGCGGGCCGGACGGCGAGGGCCGCTTCGTCGCCGGCGGAATCGGGCTGGCTATGCGGCGGCTCGCGATCATCGACCTCGAGACGGGCGAGCAGCCCGCGTCGAACGAGGTGGGCGACGTCACGGCGGTCGTCAACGGCGAGATCTACAACTACCGCGAGCTGCGGGCGGAGCTCCTGGCGGCCGGTCACCGCTTCCGCGGCGAGGGCGACGTCGAGGTCGTCCCCCACCTGTACGAGGAGCACGGCGACGCGTTCGTCGAGCGGTTGCGCGGCATGTTCGCGCTCGCCCTGTACGACGAGCGGCGCGACCGGCTCCTGCTCGCGCGGGACCGCCTCGGGATCAAGCCGCTCTACCTGGCCGAGATCGACGGCGCGCTCGCTTTCGCCTCCGAGCTGGCGCCGCTCCTCGCGCTCGGCGCCTGCGACCGTCCCGACGGCCCGGCCCTCGCGGACTACCTCGCGCTCGGCTACGTGACGGGTGAGGCGACGGGTCTCGCGGGCATCCGGAGACTCCTGCCCGGACGGCTCCTGAGCCGCGAGCACGGGCGCACGTCCGAGCGCGAGTACTGGAGGCCGGAGCCCCCGCCGCCGGGGGGACGCGACGTCGAGTCCACGCTCTCGGAGGCGGTACGGCTCCACCTCCGCTCCGACGTGCCGCTCGCGGTCCTGCTCTCGGGCGGCCTCGACTCGAGCCTGCTCGCCGCCCTCGCCGCCGCCGAGCTCGACGAGCCGCTGCGCACCTTCTCCGTCGGGTTCGCCGACGCCGAGTACGACGAGCGCGGCCCCGCGCGCGTCGTCGCCGAGGCGATCGGCAGCCGCCACGAGGAGCTGCTCGTGGAGACGGCGCTCGCGGACGACCTGCCCGCGATCGCCGTCTCGCTGGAGCAGCCGCTCGCCGACCCCGCCGCGATCCCGCTCCACTACCTCTGCCGGGCGGTGGCCTCCGAGGTGAAGGTGGCGCTGGCCGGAGACGGCGGCGACGAGGTCTTCGGCGGCTACTCGCGCTACGCCTGGGACGCTCGCGCGGCGCGCCTCGGGCGTCTCCTTCCGACCGGCCTGCTCGCGCGGGCGCTCGCCCGTCTGCCGCACGGCTCAGGCCGCAAGGACGTCGTGCGGCGGGCCGCCAAGCTCCTCCGGCACGCGGCCAAGCCGGAAGCGGAGCGCTACTTCTCGTGGTTCTCGCTCCTGCCGGACGACGGCGTGGCGCCTGCGGACGCGTTCGCGCGACTCTTCGACGAGGCACCGGCCGGCCTCACCCCGCTCGGTCGCCTGCAACACGTCGACCTTCGCTCCATGCTCGCCGACGACCTGATGCTGAAGGCGGACAAGCTCAGCATGGCGCACTCCCTCGAGCTCCGCGTGCCCTTCCTCGACCACGAGGTCGTCCGGACGGGGCTCTTCGCACCCGACAGCGACAAGGTGCGCGGCGTCAGGACGAAGGTGGCGCTCCGGCGTCTCGTCGCCCAGCGGCTGCCCGCGGCGATCGCACGCCGCCCCAAGCAGGGCTTCGACGTCCCGATCGACCGCTGGCTGCGCGGCGAGCTCCGCGACCTCGCGGGCGACGCGTTCTCGCAGCTCGACGGCCTCGCCGACGAGGGCGCCGCCCGCCGGCTGCTCGACCGGCACGCCTCGGGCAAGACGGACGCGGGACCGCAGCTCTACGCGCTCCTGATGCTGGCGCTCTGGCGCTCGGGTCTCCGCCGGCCGCGTGCGGAGCCGCTCGCCGCCTCCGCGCGGGCGTGATGATCGAGACGGCCCGCGAGCTCGAGGCGAGCCGGCCGCTGCCGGCGCGCCTGCGCGGCCTCGCCCGCCGGGCGGCGCTGGCGGGGCTGGGGCTCCTGCCCCGTCCGCTGCGCCCGGGCCTCCGCATCGTCCACTACCACTACGTCTTCGACGACGAGCGGGAGGGTTTCGCCCGGCAGCTCGGCTTCCTCGCCCGGGAGCGCGAGCCCGTCTCGCTGACGGAGGCGGTGACACGGCTGCGAGCGGGCCGCGTCTCCGGGCGCGAGATCGTGGTCACCTTCGACGACGGCTTCCGGAATCAGCTCCGAAACGCCGCTCCGCTGCTGCGCGAGCACGGGTTCAGAGCCTGCTTCTTCCTCGTCACCGAGCTCGTGTCCGCAGCGCCCGCCGACGTGCGGCGGATCTGCCGCGAGCGTCTGCACCTGCCGAAGCCGGTCGAGCCGCTCACGTGGGACGACGCCGGCGAGCTGCTCGAGCTCGGCCACGAGATCGGCTCGCACACGCGGACCCACCCCGACCTCGCCGCCCTCGGGCCCGCCGAGCTCGACGGGGAGCTGCGCGGCTCGCGCGAGGAGATCGAGCGGCGTCTCGGCCTGTCGCCCGCGCACGCGAGCGCCCCCTACGGCGACCGCGCGCGTTTCTCGCCGGCGGTGGCGGCGGCGGCCCGCGCAGCGGGCTACACGAGCTGCGCGACCGCGCAGCGCGGCGTCAACACCGAGGCGGCCGATCCCTTCGCGCTCCGCCGGGACCACCTCGTCGCCGGCTGGCCGATCGCCGACCTTCGCTTCTTCCTCGCGTGAGGATCGTCGTCCTCACGCGGAACCCGGCCGGGATCGCGTCGCGCTTCCTGGCCCGCCGGAGCGTGGAGGTCGAGCTGGTGCTGCTCGACGAGGGCGCGCCAGGG
>JBBSIG010000113.1:0-8115 GCA_038232215.1 Gaiellales bacterium
CCTGCTCGCGACCGGCCCGGAAGAGCCTCGGGAGGCCGTACGCGAACGGAAAGATCCAGGCGAAGCGGGTGAGCATCACGGCGGCGCTGACGGCGATCCCGTACCCGATCAGCGTCCAGGTCGAGCGTCCCGAGAGCCCGTCCAGGATGCCCGGCAACTGGAGCCCGACCAGCACGAAGAGCAGCGAGTTCAGCAGGAAGACGAGGATCTCCCAGACCGCCGCGCCCTGCAGACGCGCCTGCGGCGCCATCAGCTCGGGCGCGCGCCAGCCGAGGTAGACGCCCACGGTGACCGAGGCCAGCACGCCCGACACGCCGAGCAGCTACGCCGGCAGGTACGCAAAGTACGCCGTCATCAGCGCGATCGTGATCTCGACGGGCGCGTTGTCGAGCCGGCGCCGGACCTGAGCGACGAGCCACCCGACGGCGAGCCCGACCGCAACGCCGCCCGCCGCCGCCGCGACGAAGTCGAAGCCCGCGTGCCAGAGCGAGAAGCTGCCCCCGGCAACCACCCCGACGGCCACGCGGTAGGCGACGAGCGCCGTACCGTCGTTGATCAGGCTCTCGCCCTCGATCACCGTGATCAGGCGCCGCGGAACCCCGAGCCGGCCCGCGATCGAGGTGTCGGCGACGGGATCCGTCGGCGAGACGATCGCGCCGAGGACGAACGCCGCAGCCCAGGGCAGGTCGCCGATCACGGTGTGCGCCACGACTGCGACCACCACCGTCGTGGCGAGCACGAGCCCGATCGCGAGCAGCGAGATCTGGCGGACGTTCGTGCGGAGCTCGCGTAGCGAGGTGAAGAACGCAGCCGAGTAGAGAAGCGGCGGCAGGATCGCGACGAGCACGAGCTCGGGAGGCAGCGTGAGCGCCGGAACGCCGGGCGTGAAGCCGATCGCAAGGCCGCCGAGGACGAGCAGGATCGGGTACGGGACCCGGATCGCCGGCGCCAGGGTGAGCAGCGCCGCCACCGCGACGAGCAGCCCGAGCAGCATGAGGTCGTCCTGGGCGCCGAGGTGCATCGACGCGACCATAGCGAGCCGGCCACGGCCTGCCTCGCCCGCTGGGCTGCTCTCTAGACTCCGGCTCCATGTGCGGGATCTGTGGCATCGCCGCCGCGCGCGGGCCCGCCGACCTCGAGCGTCTCGCAGCGATGAGCGCGACCCTCCGCCACCGCGGCCCCGACAGCGACGGAGTCTTCTCCGACGGGCCCGTGGCGCTCGCCGCACGGCGGCTCTCGATCATCGACCTCGCCACCGGCGACCAGCCGCTCGCGAACGAGGACGGCACGATCCACGTCGTCCAGAACGGCGAGATCCTCAACTATCGCGAGCTGCGCCGAGGGCTGGAGCGCGCCGGCCACCGCTTCTCGACGAGCGGCGATACCGAGGTGCTCGTCCACCTCTACGAGGAGCACGGTCTGGACTTCGCCGAGCGGCTGCGGGGGATGTTCGCGGTCGCGCTCTGGGACGCGCCCCGCGATCGGCTCGTGCTCGCTCGCGACCGCTTCGGGATCAAGCCGCTCCTGTACCGGGACGACGCCGACGGGCTCGCGTTCGCCTCCGAGCTCCGGGCCCTGCCTCGCGGCGAGATCGACCTCGAGGCGCTCGAGGCGTTCCTCGCCTTCAACTCCATTCCCGCGCCCCTCACGATCTTTCGCGAGACGCGCAAGCTGCCCGCGGGGCACCTGCTCGTTCGTGAGCGGGGCCGGAGCCGCCTCCAGCGCTACGCGCGCCCCGCTCCCGCACCGGCCGGCGACGTCCGCACCGACGACGAGGCGGAGCTCGTGGAGGAGCTGCGCGCGCGGCTGCGCGACTCCGTGCGCGCTCACCTCGTCAGCGACGTGCCGGTCGGCGTCCTGCTCTCGGGCGGGGTCGACTCCGCCACCCTCGCCGCGCTCGCGGCCGAGGAGTCGTCCGGGCCGCTGCGCACGTTCTCGATCGGCTTCGAGGAGCGCTCGTTCGACGAGCTCGCCGGCGCGCGGCTCGTCGCCGAGCGCTACGGGACGAGACACCGCGAGCTCGTCCTGCGGCCGGACGCGGCGCTCCTCCTACCCGCGCTCGCGGACGCCTTCGACGAGCCGTTCGCGGACTCGTCCGCGCTCCCCACGTACCTCGTCTCGAGGCTCGCGGCCGGAGACGTCAAGGTCGCGCTCTCGGGTGAGGGCGGCGACGAGCTGTTCGGAGGCTACTACACGTACGCGGCGGACCTGCTCGCCGCGCGTCTCGGACGGCTGCCCGGCTACACCCGGCCCCTCGTCGAGCGGCTGCCGACCTCGACGGCGCGGGCGAGCTTCGACCTGAAGGCGAAGCGGTTCGTGCGCGGAGCGCACCTGCCGCCGCTCGAGCGTCACCACGCCTGGAAAGAGATCTTCTCCTCGGAGGCGCGGGCCGAGCTGACCGGCCGAGCAGGCGCGCCGGACCCGGTGGACCTCCTGCGCGCCCGCTACGCGGAGACAGCGGAGGCGGAGCCGCTCGCGCGGCTGCAGGACGTCGACCTCGGCGTCTACCTCGTCGACGACCTGCTCGTGAAGACGGACCGAGCGTCGATGGCGCACTCGCTCGAGGCGCGCGTACCGTTCCTCGACACCGTCGTGACGAATCTCGCGCTCGCCTTGCCCACCCGCCACAAGCTGCGCGGCCTGCGCAAGAAGGTGCTGCTCCGCAAGGCGGCGGCCCCGCTCGTGCCCGCCGCGATCGTCGCGGGCAAGAAGCGGGGCTTCTCGATCCCGGCCGCCGCGTGGCTCCGCGGCGAGCTCGAGCCCTTCGCCCGCGAGACGCTCTCGCCCGCCGCGCTCGGGCGGCAGGGCTTCTTCAGGCCGGGGACCGTCGGCCGCCTGCTCGACGAGCACGTCGCCGGCGCCGAGGATCGCAGCCGGCAGCTCTGGGGACTCCTCTCCTTCACGCTCTGGTACGAGCGCCACGTCGAGGGCGCAAGCCGGGAGGCGCGCCTGCCCGAAGTGCTGGTCGAGCGATGAACGTGTGGATCGACATGACGGCGTCGGCGCACGTGCTCGTCTTCCGGCCCCTGATCGCGATCCTGCGCGAGCGGGGCGACCGGGTCGAGATCACCGCCCGCGAGTACGCCCAGACGTTGCAGCTCCTCGAGCTGCACGGGCTGGAAGCCGAGGTGATCGGTCGGCACGGAGGGCGCTCGCGCCTCGGCAAGGCCCGCTCCCTGACCTCGCGGCTCGGCGCACTGCGGCGCTTCGCGCGCGGACGCGACTTCGACGTCGCGCTCGCCCATGGCTCGCACGAGCTGACGATGACCGCACGCCGGCTCGGCGTCCCGTGCGCGACGACGTTCGACTACGAGTTCGCCTGGCTGCAGCACCAGCTCGGCTGCCGGAGCGCGACGAGGGTGGTCGTGCCGGACTCGATCCCGGCCGAGCGCCTGACCGGCTACGGCGTGGCACCTCCGAAGCTCGTGCAGTACCCCGGCCTGAAGGAGGAGTACTACCTCGCCGACTTCGCTCCCGATCCCTCCGTGCTGGAGGAGTGGCCGCTCGATCCCGCCAGGGTGCTCGTCGTCGTCCGGACGCCGCCCGACGTGTCGCTCTATCACCGCCGCTCGAACCCGCTCTTCCCCCAGGTGCTCGAGCACCTCGGCCGGCACGAGGGCGTGCACGCGATCGTGCTGCCGCGGACGGCCGACCAGCGCGCCTACGTCGAGCACCTGCAGCTGCCGTCCGTGCTCCTCCCCGAGCGCGCGGTCGACGCCCAGAGCCTGATCGCGCTCGCGGATCTCGTCGTGTCCGCGGGCGGCACCATGAACCGCGAGGCGGCTGCCCTCGGCGTGCCCGTATACACGACCTACGGCGGACGGCTCGGCGGCGTTGACGAGGCGCTGATCCGGGAGGGCCGCCTCGTCCCGCTGACCGACCCGCGCGCCCTCGACCTGCGCAAGCGCGGCCGGGCCGACGCGGCGCGCGTCCGGCGCGACCCGGAGACGATGCTCGAGCTGCTGCTCTCCGCCCGCGAGATCGTCTAGGCGCCGGCGAGCGCGGCCAGCACCTCCTCGCCGTAGCGCTCGAGCTTCGTCGGCCCCACCCCGGGCACCCGCGCGAGCTCGGCGAGGCTGCGCGGCCCCCGCTCCGCGATCTCCTCGAGCGTCGCGTTGTGGAAGACGACGTACGCGGGGATCTCGTCGACCTTCGCCCGCTCGAGCCGCCACGCCTTCAGCGCCGAGTAGGCGGGGCCGTCCGGCTCCGAAGGCCGCCTCTCGCGGCCGCCGCTCACTCCGAGCTCGGCCAGGAAGGCGCTCGGCGGGCCCGACCAGGTGACGGTGAGCCAACGTCTCGCGCGCGTCAGCCCGACGTAGAGCAGCCGCCGCTCCTCGGCGATCGCCCCCGTCGTCTTCGCCTGCTTGATCGGCAGCTCCCGATCCTCGAGCCGCGGCAGGAAGACCGCCTCCCACTCGAGCCCCTTGGCCCGGTGGTAGGTCAGCAGGTGCACGCCCCGGAGCTCGGAGCCGTCCCGTCCGAAGCGAGCCTCGAGCGCCGTGACGAACCCGGCAACGGTCGCCTCCTCGTCGGCCTCGGCGAGCCGGACGAGGAAGCCGAGGTCGTTCTGGCGCGTCAGCTCGCGCTCGCCGAGCCCGCTCTGCGGTACGGCCACCCAGCCCTGCTCGCGCGCGGCGCGGCGCACCTCGGCGGCCGCCCTTCCCCCCGCGACCCCCCGTAACGCCCGGAGCAGCTGCCTCGCGGCGTCCCGCGCCAGCAGGGCCGCGCCCTGGAACGGAATCTCGGCGTCGGCCAGCGCGACCTCGAGCTCCGAGGAGCGCGCGTTCGTGCGAAAGAGGACGGCCATCTCCTCGAGCGGCACGCCCTGCGCCCGGAGCGCGCGGACGCGCTCGACCAGGCGGGCGCTCTCCTGCTCGGGCGTCGCGCAGCGGGCGAGGTCGGGCTCCGGCCCCTCCGGCCTCGTCGCGCGGAGCGTCTTCTCGGCCCCGCCGAGCGAGGGCACGAGGCGGTTCGCAAGGCCGAGCACCTGCGGGCTCGAGCGGTAGTTCTCCTCGAGGCGCACGACGGTCGCCCCGGGGAAGCGAGCCGGCATTCCGAGCAGGTACTCCGGCGTCGCCCCGGTGAACGCATAGATGGACTGGTAGTCGTCGCCCACCGCGCAGAGGTCGTCGCGGTCGCCGAGCCAGCGCTCGAGCAGCGTCTGCTGGAGCAGGTTCACGTCCTGGTACTCGTCGACGGTGAAGGCGCTATAGCGGGCCCGGAAGGTGGCGAGCGCCTCCGGGTCCTCGTCGAAGGTCCTGATCGCGAGCTCGAGCAGATCCTCGAAGTCGACGGCTCCCTGCGCCGTCTTGCGGCGCTCGTACTCGCGGAAGACGCGCTCGGCGAGATCGGGCGGGATCGGAGGCTCGTGGTCGCCGAGCGACCCCGCGTACGTGTCGGGCGTCAGCCGGCGGTTCTTCGCCCACTCCAGCTCGGTCGCGAGATCGCCCGCGGGACGGAACTTGTACGGAGGCGGGAGCGTGTTTCCGATCTGCCGGAGGAGCAGCGCCTTCGACGGGAGGATCCGGCCGACGCGGTCGGGCGCGAAGTGGCGAAGCTGGGCGAGGGCGGCCGAGTGGAACGTGCGCGCGGGCACGCCCGCCGCGCCGAGGGCGGCGAGGCGGCTCCGCAGCTCGCCGGCAGCCTTGTCGGTGAAGGTGACGGCGAGGATCTGCCGGGGGTCGAACGCCCCCGTCGCCACCTGGAGCGCGATCCGGCGGGTGATCGTGGTCGTCTTGCCCGAGCCGGCGCCGGCGAGGATGCAGACCGGCCCGCGCACCGCCTCCGCGGCCCGCTGCTGCTCAGGGTTCAGCCCCGCGAGGATCCCCTCGGGCTCCACGGAGAGACCCTACGGGGCGCGGCGGCGGCGGGCGACGGATCTACGCGCGAGCGTGCGACGCAAGCGTGCCGGATGTGTGACTCCCGGCCCGGCGCGGCTCGCGCATGACGGCGGACAGACGCTTCACGACCCCGAGCGTGTCGCCCGACTCGACGAGCTCCTCGAGGTCGGCGAGCTGGTCGTCGAGCCAGCCGGAGTCGATCGCGGGGCGGGTCGCGAGACTGATCTTCGGATGTGACGTGGCGGCCACCTCCTCACCCGTCCCCCACAGCTCCTCGTGCAGCTTCTCGCCGGGCCGCACCCCGATCGTCTCGATCGCGACGTCCCGGTCGGGCTCCCGGCCCGAGAGGCGGATCATGTTGCGGGCAAGGTCGACGATCTTGACCGGCTCGCCCATGTCGAGCACGAACACCTGTCCGCGGCCGCCGATTGCACCGGCCTGCACGATCAGCGACACCGCCTCCGGGATGGTCATGAAGTAGCGGCTCATCTCGGGGTGCGTGACGGTGACGGGGCCGCCGCGCTCGATCTGGCGGCGGAAGATCGGGATGACGCTGCCCGACGAGCCCAGCACGTTGCCGAAGCGGACGGCCACGAAGCGCGTGGTCACGTCTGCGCGCGCCCCGTACGCCTCCACGATCCACTCGCAGAGCGCCTTCGACTGGCCCATCAGGTTCTTCGGGTTGGCGGCCTTGTCGGTGGAGACGAGCACGAAGCGCTTCGCGCCGAACTCGATCGCCACCTCCGCGACCACCTTCGTGGCGAGGGTGTTGTTGCGGACGGCCTCGAGCGGGTTCGCCTCCATCAGCGGCACGTGCTTGTACGCGGCGGCGTGGAACACCACGGTCGGCCGGTAGCGCTCGAAGACCTGACGCATCTTCGCCCGGTTCTTCACGTCCCCGAGGACCGGGTGCGCCGCGGAGAAGCCGCGCTCGTCGACGAGCTCCCGCTCGATCTCGAACAGCGCCGGCTCGGCGTGGTCGACGAGGATCAGGCGAGCGGCCCGCATGCGCGCGAGCTGCCGGCACAGCTCGGCGCCGATGGAGCCGCCGGCCCCGGTGACGAGCACAGTCTCGTCCGCGACGTAGGAGGCGATCGCCGCCAGGTCGACCTCGACCGGCTCGCGGCCGAGCACGTCCTCGACCTGGACGGGGCGGATCTGACCGGCGAGGTTCAGATCGCCGGAGATGAGCTCGTGCAGCCCCGGCAGCGTCTTCACGGCCACGCCCTCCTCGCGCGTGATCTCGACCACCTTCCGGCGCACCTCGCCGGAGGCGGAGGGGATCGCGATCAGCACCTCGTCCGGCCGGTTGTCCCGCAGGATGTGGCGCAGGTCGTCGATCGGCCCGAGCACCCGGACGCCGTGCAGGCGCAGGTTCTTCTTGCGCGGGTCGTCGTCGATCAGGCCGATGGGCGTGTAGCCGAGCTGCGGCGAGCGCAGGAGCTCGCGAAGGATCAGCTGGGCGGCGTCCCCCGCGCCCACGATCAGGACCTCGCGACCGCGCGCGATCAGGCTCGACGGGGCAGGACGCTCCATGATGCTGCGCGCCAGCATGCGCGAGCCGGCGACGAAGGCGAGCGTCAGGAGGAGATCCATGATCGCGATCAGCCGCGGTAGGCGCAGCTCGTTCACCGGGGAGGCGAAGTAGACCGTCACGTCGGCCACCAGGCAGCCGACGGCGACGCCCCGCGCGGCGCCCCACAGGTCCTGCATCGACACGTAGCGCCACCAGCGGTTGTAGAACCCGAACGCCATGAAGACGAGGAGCTTGATCGCGACCACGGGCAGGATCGTGCGCCAGAGCAGGGTCTCGTAGAAGCGCGGGATGCCATGGTCGAAGCGCAGGTAGAAGGCCAGGAACCAGGCGCCCGCGACGAGCGCCGCGTCGGCGGCGAGCTGCCAGATCCGGTGCCGGTTCACGGGAACCATCTAGCTACTTCCCCCGGGCAACGCGGTGGGCGGGCCCGGCGGAGCCGACGGCGGAAGTAGCTTGAAGCAGAAGCTTCGCCTTTAGAATCGTCCGCAAAGCACCTGCACTTTCTAGCTTCGGAAACAGCCAAAGGCGCAGCCTGAAAGCCAAGCTACTTCCCAACTGACCCGCTCGCCTCGCCGTGATCATCTCTCCGGGAAGTAGCTAGACGCCGACCCCGACGGCCGCGCGGACGGCCGCGACTACGCGCTCCTGCTGCTCGGCCTCGATCCCCGCCCAGAGCGGCACCGAGAAGTTCTCGCGTGCGGCGCGCTCGGTCTCGGGGAGCGAGCCCTCGCCGTAGCC
>JBBSIG010000114.1:0-8022 GCA_038232215.1 Gaiellales bacterium
AGCTGCTCGCGCTCTTCGGCGTGCCGCGGGAGCTGCTGCCCGAGATCAGGGCCTCGAGCGAGCCGGTGGCCGAGGCGAGACTGCTCGCGCCAGGCGTCCCGATCGCCGGGATCGCGGGCGACCAGCAGGCCGCGCTCTTCGGCCACGCCTGCTTCAGAGCGGGGCAGACGAAGGCGACCTACGGGACGGGGAGCTTCGTGCTCAGCCACTCCGGCCGCGACGGCGGCCGCGCGCCGCCCGGACTCGTCCGCACGGCGGCGGCCCGCGCCGCCGGTCAGCCGCCGCAGTACGCGCTCGAGGGCTCGATCTTCGCGACGGGAGCTGCGCTGCAGTGGCTCCGCGACGGGCTCGGGCTGCTCGGCGACGCGAGCGAGAGCGAGGAGCTCGCGCGCTGCCTCGACTCCAACGGCGGCGTCCACTTCGTCCCGGCGCTCGCCGGGCTCGGAGCGCCGCACTGGGCGCCCGACGCGCGCGGGCTGATCGCCGGCCTCACGGGAGGGACGACCCGGGCGCATCTGGTGCGCGCCGCGCTCGAGGCGGCCGCCTACCAGACACGCGACGTCCTCGATGCGCTGCCGCGTCCGCCCGAGACGCTTCGCGCCGACGGCGGTGCGACGGCGAATGCGTTCCTGATGCAGTTCCAGGCCGACCTGCTCGGGATCCCGGTCGAGGTCTCGGCCGAGCGGGAGCTGACGGCGATCGGCGCGGCCGCCCTCGCCGGCCTCGCCGTCGGCGTCTGGCGCGACACGGACGAGCTCGCCGCCGCGTGGCGCTCGGGCGCGGTCTATACACCTCGCCTCGAGCGAGCTGAGGCCGACCGGCTCCAGGCCGACTGGCGGCGTGCGCTCGGCCGCGCGCTCGTCCCGTAGGGTAGGCCGGTGCTCGCGGCGCGCACGGACGTCGTCGGAAGCCTCTTGCGGCCGCCCGAGCTGCTCGAGGCACAGCGGCGCTTCGCGGCGGAGGAGCTGTCGCCGGCCGAGCTGAAGCGCGCCGAGGACGCGGCCGTCGACGGCGTGCTGCGCCTGCAGGAGGAGGCCGGCGGCGAGGTCGTCACGGACGGCGAGATGCGCCGACTCTCCTTCCAGAGCCAGCTCCCGGCCGCGGTCGAGGGCTTCGGCGAGTGGGACCTCGACGCGTTCCTCTGGGGGGAGTGGCAGAGCGACGAGCTCGGCGAGCTGAAGGTCGAGCGCCCGCCGATCGCGGTCACCGGTCGCCTCCGGCGCCGGCGCTCGCTCGCCGCCGAGGAGTTCACGTACACGCGCGGACGTACCGAGCGTGTGGTCAAGGTGACTCTTCCGAGCCCGAGCCTGTTCGCCAACTTCTGGGATCCCACCCGCTCGCCCGGCGCGTACTCGACGCTCGAGGAGTTCCTCGGCGACGTCGCGGAGATCCTGCGCGAGGAGGTCGACGAGCTCGTGCGCCTCGGGGCGACGTACCTGCAGCTCGACGCGCCGCACTACCCGCTGCTCCTCGACGCCGGGTACAGGGAGTTCTACGAGAGCAGGGGCTGGCCCGCCGAGAGGTGGATCGAGCTCGGTCTCGAGCTCGACAACCTCGTGATCGGCGATCGTCCGGGGGTCACCTTCGGCTTCCATCTCTGCCGCGGGAACCAGGCGAGCCGATGGCTCGTCGAGGGGGGCTACGACTGGCTCGCCGAGCGCATCTTCCCGCGCGTGCGCGCCCAGCGCCTGCTGCTCGAGTACGACGACGAGCGCTCGGGCGGGTTCGAGCCGTTGCGGGCTCTGCCCGAGGACAAGATCGCGGTGCTCGGGCTCGTGACGACGAAGAGCGGGCGCCGCGAGACGGTCGCGGAGCTCAGCCGGCGGATCGAGCAGGCGGCCGCCTTCGTGCCGCTCGAGCGTCTCGCGCTCTCGCCGCAGTGCGGCTTCGCGACCTCCGTCCTCGGCAACTCGCTCACGGTGGACGACGAGCGGGCGAAGCTCCGCACGATCGCCGAGACCGCAGCAGCCGTCTGGTCGTGACCGTCGTCCTGACGGGCGAGGGCCTCGCGCTCGCGGACGTCGTGCGGGTCGCGCGGGAGGGTGTACGCGTGCAGCTCGCGCCCGAGGCGATCGAGCGGATGCGCGAGAGCCGCGAGGTGGTGGAGAGGGTCTTCGCGGGCGGCGAGCTCGTCTACGGGCTCTCGACGGGAGTCGGGATGCGCAAGCGGGCGCGCGTGGAGCCGGCCGACGCGGAACGGTTCAACCGGATGCTGATCCTGAACCATCGCGTCGGTCAGGGCCCGGACGCGCCGGATGACGTCGTGCGGGCCGCGACGCTGCGGCTCGCGAACGGTTTCGCCAAGGGCACTTCCGGCGTGCGGCCCGAGCTGGCGGAGCTCGTCGTGGCCGCGCTGAACGACGGGCCGGTGCCGCGGGTGCGGCTGCTCGGGTCGGTCGGCCAGTCCGATCTGCCCCAGAACGCCGACCTCGCGCACGCCCTCGTCGGAGAGCAGCGGCTGGCGCCGAAGGAAGGGCTCGCGCTACTGAACCACAACGCGTTCTCGACGGGGCTCGCCGCCCTGGCGGTGGCCGACTGCGAGCGGCTCGTCGACACGGTCGACGTCTCGGGCTCCCTGGCCTACGAGGGCTTCGCCGCGAACGTGAGCGTGCTCCACCCGGCTGTGGGGGAGAGCCGGCCGTACCCGGGACTCCGTGCGTCGCTCGGACGGCTGCGCGCGCTGCTCGACGGGAGCTATCTCTGGGAGGAAGGATCGCCGCGAAACCTCCAGGATCCGCTCACGTTTCGCTGCCTGGCCCAGGTGCAGGGTGCCGCGCGCGACGCGCTCGCGTTCGGCCGCGGCCAGCTCGGGATCGAGCTCAACGCGTCACAGGAGAACCCGCTCGTCGTGGCGGCCGAGGGCAGGATCGTCTCGGTCGGCAACTTCGACGTCCTTCCGCTCGCGGCCGCGCTCGACCTCCTGCGGATCGCGCTCGCCCCCGTCGTGACGAGCGCCTGCGAGCGCGCCGTGAAGCTGCTGCAGCCGGCGCTGACGGGGCTGCCCGAGGGACTGGGGGCCCGGCGCGGGCTCGCCGACGACGCGCTCAGCGAGTTCGCGGTGCCAGCGCAGGGGCTCGCCGCGGAGGCCCGTCTGCTCGCGCAACCGGTCTCGTACGAGCTCGCGAGCACGACGCAGGCCGAGGGAATCGAGGACCGCACGACGATGGCGCCCCTCGGCGCGCGCCGCCTCGCCGAGATGGTCTCGCTCGGCGAGCGCGTCGTCGCGATCGAGCTCGTGCTCGCCGCGCAGGCCGTCGACGTGCGGGGAGCAGCTCCCCTCGGCGCCGGCACACGCGCCGCCTACAACGCCGTCCGCGCGGTCGTCCCGTCTCTCGCCGAGGGGCAGCCGATCCCGCAAGACCTCGAGCCCGTCGTCGAGCTGATCCGCGCCGGAGCCCTCCGCGGGCGAGACGCCGAGGCGTGACAGCCGCGTGACACTCTTGGCAGGATCCCGTCACAGTCCTGTGCGCACCACGGTGCCAGGCCCCTCTCTGCCAACATTGTCTGAGACAGTCCTGATGAGGTTATTACTGAGTCCTGAGGGCGAGATCGGAGCACGCGATGTTGGAGTTCGAGGAGGGCGGCGGTCCTGGGCTGGCGCGGGTTGCTGACCCGGAGCTGGTCGAGCGGCCGCGGCGGCGGCGGTTCACGGCCGAGTACAAGCTGCGGGTGCTGCGCGAGGCCGACGCGTGTTCGCGGCCGGGAGAGGTCGGCGCGCTTTTGCGGCGGGAGGGGCTGTACTCGTCGCTTCTGACGGAGTGGCGACGCGCGCGACAGGTGGGCGCGTTGGCGGCGCTCGAGCGGCCGCGGGGTCGGAGGGCGCCGCATCCGTTGGAGGCCGAGAACGCGACGTTGCGCAGGCGCGCTGAGCGTGTCGAGGCGGAGCTCGAGAAGGCGCGCAAGGTGATCGAGGTGCAGGGAAACGTCTCCGCGCTTCTGGGGCAGCTGCTCGAGCCCAGGGGCGCCGAGGGGAGCACCAAGCGATGATCGAGCAGACGGTGCAGGAGCTGACCCCGCTCGTCGGGACGAGGCCGGCGTGCCGGGCGCTGGGCGCCTCCCCGGCGACGATCTACCGGCGGCGGCGCCCGCCCGAGCCGAGGCCCCGCCGGCCGCGGCCGACGCCGGCGAGGGCGCTCTCGGACGCTGAGCGGCAGACCGTGCTCGAGCTGCTGCATTCGGAGCGGTTCGTCGACAGCTCGCCGGCGCAGGTGTGGGCGACGCTGCTCGACGAGGGCCGCTACCTGGCCTCGGAACGGACGATGTACCGGCTCCTCGCGCAAGCGCACGGTCGGGTGCGGGAGCGCCGCGACCAGCTCACCCATCCGGCCTATGCGCGGCCGGAGCTGCTCGCGACCCGCCCGAACGAGCTCTGGTCGTGGGACATCTCGAAGTTGAAGGGGCCGGCGACCTGGTCGTGCTTCCACCTCTACGTCGTCCTCGACGTGTTCAGCCGCTACTGCGTCGGCTGGACCGTGCAGCAGCGCGAGAGCGCGGAGCTCGCCAAGGCATTGATCGGTCAGGCCGTCGAGCAGCAGCAGATCGAACGGGGCCGGCTGACCGTGCACGCCGACCGGGGCACCGCGATGCGGAGCAAGCCGGTCGCGTTCCTGCTCGCCGACCTCGGCGTGCTGAAGACGCACAGCCGCCCCTACACCTCGACCGACAACCCCTACAGCGAAGCGCACTTCAAGACCTTGAAGTACCGGCCCGAGTTCCCCGACCGGTTCGACTCGATCATGGACGCCCGCTCGTTCTGCCGAACGTTTTTCGACTGGTACAACCAGCGGCACCGCCACTCCGGGATCGGCCTGATGACCCCGGCCGCCGTCCACCACGGCCAAGCGAAGAAGCTCCACGCCGAGCGACAGCGCGTCCTCGATGCCGCCTACGCGGCGACGCCGGAGCGGTTCGTCCGCCGGCCGCCCATGCCACCCGAGCTACCGACCGCCGCCTGGATCAACAAGCCACCCACAGAGGAGGTTGCACACTAAAAACGACGACCGAGTGTCTCATTCGACTTGACAGGCTCCGCCGCACCGTCACGAGACAGTCACGAGGTGTGCCAAGTGTGGAACTTCGGGCTGCGCGACCCCCGAGCGACGCCCGCGAGTCTCGGCGGCTCGTCGCCGGCGAGGCCCGCCTCGTCACGCACAGGACGCTCCCCGCTTGACAGGTGACCCCGCGCACGCGTAGACACGCGGGTGATGGGACGAGCCAGGCGCGCCACACGAACCGACCTCGAGCGCTTCGTCGACGCGGAGGGTCGTGCGCAGCTCGTCGAGGAGGTGCGTCGGCGCATCGACGCCGAGGGCATCACCTACGTCTACTACCAGTTTCCCTCGGTGACGGGCCGCATCATGGGCAAGGGCGTTCCGGCCACGCACTGGGAGAGCATGGCCGAGAAGGGCTTCCAGCTCGTCTACGGCGCCACCGCGAACCTCTTCACCGACCGGCACGGCGACTACATCGGCTACGGGCCCGAGGCGGCCGAGCTCGTGGGCCTCCCCGAGCCGGAGACGTTCCGGCCCCTCCCGTGGGACTCGAAGGTCGCGCGCGTCTGGTGCACGTGCTTCCGGAACCGCGAGGAGCGCGAGGATCCCGCCGCCTTCCTGACCTCGGACTGCCGCGGCAACTTGAAGCGGATCCAGGCCCAGTTCGAGACGGAGACCGGCCTGCACCTCCGCGCGGGAGCCGAGCCCGAGATGATGTGGCTGAAGCAGAACCCCGACGGCACGCCCGCCGTCGACGGGGTGACGAAGCCCTACTGCTACCACATCGACCAGTTCAGCGAGCTGCAGCCGATCATCCACAAGGTGATCGAGTACGGCCAGGCGATGGGGCTCGACATGGTCCAGGGCGACCACGAGGACGCTCCGGGTCAGATCGAGCTCAACTTCGCCTTCGACCGCGCCGAGCTGACCGCGGACAATCTCTCCACCTTCCGGCAGATCTGCAAGCAGGTGGGCCGGGAGCTCGGCGCTTTCCCCTGCTTCATGCCGAAGCCCTTCATGGGCGTCTCGGCGAACGGCTGCCACCACAACATCTCGCTCTGGCGTGGCGACGAGAACGCCTTCATGCCGGAGACCGAAGACCGGCAGAAGCCGAGCCAGACGGGACTCTGGGCGATCGGCGGGATCCTCGAGCACCTGGGCGCGCTGACCGCGCTGACCGCCTCGACGGTCAACTCGTACCGCCGGCTCTGGGACACGGGCTTCTGGGCGCCCGTCTTTGCCGACTGGGGCTTCCAGAACCGGACGACCGCGCTGCGGGTGTCCGCGCCGGGCCGCTTCGAGTACCGCTCGGTCGACTCGGCCGTGAACCCGTACCTCTCGATGGCCGCGCTGATCGTCGCGATGCGGGACGGGATCGAGCGCAAGCTCGACCCGGGCGAGCCCGAGGAGCGGAACATCTACGAGGCGATGCGCGCCGGCAAGGACGTCGAGCGCATCCCCATGACCTTCGGCGACGCGCTCGACGCGCTCGAGGCGGACGAAGTCGTCAAGGAGGCGCTGCCCGGCGATATGTACCGTGTCTTCATGCACTACAAGCGCGACGAGTGGGAGCGCCACTGCGCCACCGTCACCGACTGGGACGTGAAGGAATACCTCGACGTGCTGCCGTAGGGCGCTCGGGAGAAGGGGTCGACTCGATGTGCGGGATCGCAGGGATCATCTACCGGGACGGTGCGCATCCGATCGGCGCGGAGATGACCCGGATGCTGCAGTCGATGAAGCACCGTGGCCCGGACTCGACCGGCTACGCCCTCTACGGCCAGCCCTCCGACCTCGTCGTGATGCGCTACAAGCTGGCCGACGCCAATACGCCCCGTGACTTCGAGTTCGACGAGCGGTTGCGGCGCAACCGGGCCGAGGTCGAGCGCCGACTCCACTCTCTGGGGGCGCGAGTCGAGGAGTTCGAGGAGGAGACCGAGTACGCCTTCCGCGTCTCGCTCGCCTACGACGGCGACCTGAAGAAGCTCGCCGACTACGTCGAGGACGTGCCCGACTGCGAGGTGCTGTCGCTCGGCAACTCGCTCGAGATCATCAAGGACCTGGGCGACGCCGAGGCGGTCGCGGACGGCTACGGGCTCGACGCCTTCACCGGCACGCACGCGATCGGGCACGTGCGCATGGCGACGGAGTCGGACGTCGACATCTCCGGCGCGCACCCCTACTGGGCCTACCCCTTCGCGGACGTCGCCGTCGTGCACAACGGCCAGCTCACGAACTACTTCCAGTGGAAGCGCCGGCTCGAGCGCTCGGGGCACCGGTTCCAGTCGGAGTGCGACTCCGAGATCATCGCGGTCTACCTCGCCGAGAAGATGGGAGAGGGGGCCTCGCTCGAGGACGCCATGCGCGAGAGCCTCGACGAGCTGGACGGCGTCTTCACGTACATCTGCGTGACGAAGGACGCGCTCGGGGTGGCGAAGGACGAGATGGCGGCCAAGCCGCTCGTCCTGTACGAGGCCGACGGCATCGTCGCGCTGGCGTCCGAGGAGATCGCGATCCGGGCGATCGTCGACCACGAGATCGACACCTACGACCCGTACGAGGGCGAGGTGATGGTATGGCAGCGCTAGCCGGCGAGCACGCGATCAGCTACGACGCCCGGGGCCTCTCCGAACCGCTCGCCGAGACTCCGAAGGTCTCCGAGATCGACGGCGGGACGGCGACCTTCGACGCCGCAGACCTCTCGACGCGCCAGATCAACCTCGAGCTCCGCTGGCTCCTCTACGAGCAGGGCGTCACCGACGTCACGGTCCGGAATCCCGGCGCGAAGCACTCGCTCGGGGTCGGCATCCTGACGCGCTGCCGGGTCACGTTCGAGGGCAGTCTCGGCTATTTCGGCTGCGGCCTGATCGACGGTCCGGAGATCCACGTGCGAGGCCGCGTCGGCTGGTCGTCCTGCGAGAACATGATGTCCGGCGTGGTCGTGATCGACGGCAACGCCGGCTCGCTCACCGGAGCCGCGCTCCGCGGCGGCGACCTCGTCGTCAAGGGGCAGGTCGGCGCCCGCACCGGC
>JBBSIG010000115.1:0-8020 GCA_038232215.1 Gaiellales bacterium
ACTCCTTCTCGGTGGTGGCGGCGGACGAGCTCGGCGCGACGCTCGCGCGGTCGCGCCGCGTCAAGACCGCGCTCCCGCCGGGGCATGTGAAGCCGCCGCGCTAGCGGCGGGCCGAGGACACGTCCGCCGCGACCCGGCCGAGGAGCTCGTCCACGCGCTCTCTCGTCCCTGCGTCCACGAGTCCCCGGAGCGCGAGCGACGTCCGCCGCCGCAGCACGTCCTCGCTCCGGCAGGCCCACTCGCGACGCGCGGCATAGACGACCTGCGCGGCGATGTCGACCCCCTCGGGGTGCAGCCGGTCGAGCAGCTCGAGGTCGCCGTCCGCCTCGGCGAGCACCTCGCCGGCGAGGCTGCCGTACAGGTGCGCGAGGTTGGAGCGCACGGCCGGCTCCAGCTCGGGGTGGCGGCGAGCGAGCCGCCCGGTCGCCTCGCCGAGCGAGGCGGCGCCCGGCAGCGGGCGCGGATGCCGGTCGAGGCGACGGAGCCCGAGCTCCGGAGCGAGGCCTGCGAGCACGCCGAGCGCGATCCGCCGGTAGGTCGTGAGCTTCCCGCCCGCGACGGTCAGCATCCCTCCGCGGCCGCGGAGCAAGACCGTCTCTCGCCGGCTCGAGACCGGTTCTCCCTCGGCGACCGGAAGCACCCGCAGGCCCGCGAAGACCGAGAGCACCCGCTCGTGTCGGAGGAGCTCCGGCTCGACGGCCACCGACGCCTCGGCCCGCACCTGCTCGACCTCCGCGGGCGTTGCCTCGCAGTCAGCCGGATCGCCCTCGTAGAGCGTGTCCGTCGTGCCGAGGAGCAGCGTTCCCTCCCACGGATACGCGAACGTGACCCGGACGGCGTCGTGCGGGATCGCGAGCGCCGCGGACCACGGCCGCTCGAGCCGGACGAGCACGTGTACGCCCTTCGAGAGGCGGCCGTACGGCGCCGCGCCGGGGTCCTCGAGCCGCCGCACCCGGTCGATCCACGGGCCCGTCGCGTTCACGACCGCCTTCGCCTGGACGGAGAAGGACTCGCCGGCGAGCACGTCGAGCGCCTCCGCCCCGGCGACGCGACCGCCGACGAGCCGGAGCGCCGTCACCTCGGCGTAGTTCAGCACCGCCGCGCCGGCCTCCGCCGCCGCGCGGACGTTCGCGAGGCAGAGCCGGCTGTCGTTCGTCCAGGCGTCCGAGTAGACGCCGCAGCCGCGCAGACCCTGGAGGCGGAGGTCGGGCACGCTGCGACGGGCACGACCGGGGTCGAGGAGCCCACCGAGTCGGTCGCCCGCGAGCGCCGAGTAGAGCCCGAGCCCGACCCGGATCGTCGCCGGCCGGTACGGCCCGTGCCGGTAGAGGGGGAGCAGGAACGGCAGGCGGCGCACGAGGTGCGGGGCCACGATCCGGAGGAGCGCCCGCCGCTCGGCGTGCGCCTCGCGCACCAGGCGGACGTCGCCGAGCCGCAGGTACCGGAGCCCGCCGTGGATCAGCTTCGAGGAGGCGCTGGAGGTCGCGGCGCCGAAGTCGGAGCGGTCGAGCAGAGCCACCTGGAGCCCCGCGTGCGCGGCCTCGTTCGCGATACCCGCCCCCACGATGCCGCCCCCGATCACGAGCAGGTCGAATCGCCCCCGCTCGAGCCGCTCGCGCGCGTCCGCGCGTCCGGTCAGCTCCACAGCGGGTTCGTCCAGGCCCTACCGCCCCGGGCGTCGGCGACCTCGACGCGGCCGTACGGCGCTCCCGGCGGCCGCTCGAGCCGGGCGTGTGTGATCGCGCCGTCCTCCCCGGCCTCGAGCACCTCGGCCCGATGGCGGTAGCCGAGCCGGCCCGCGTTGACCGCCGCTCCCCTCGTTCGGCCCGCGACCAGCCTGATCGAGCGGCACGGGCTGCAGCGAACCTCGACGGCGCCGTCCAGCGCCCTCGCCTCGTGGATGGTCGGCCCCGTCGAGGAGTAGAAGAAGCCCTCGCGCAGCGCGTCGAGGACGGCGCTCTGAGAGCGCTCGGCGGCGCGCACCCACGTCCACGCGAGGTCCGAGTCGAAGCCGGGGTGGTGCGAGTCGTCGGCCGCGATGCCGAAGCAGGCGCGGCCGGCCTCGAGCAGCTCGTCCCAGTGCACGGAGGAGAGACCGCGGCCGACCTCGAGCTCGCAGCCGGCGTTGAACACCTCGATGCCGGCGACGTTCGCGGGCAGCTCGAGCGAGGCAGCCGCCGCGCCCGTCCAGTACGGGTGCGCGAGATAGGCGATGCCGCCGTGGGCCTCGATCCAGTCGGCGGTCCCCGCCAGGTCGGCGTACTCGCTCCCGAGCCCCGACGGCTCGGCGTCGATCCCGTAGGCCAACACGTGGCCGTCGCGAGCGTCCGGGAGGACGCAGTTCAGCTCGGCGCCCGCGAGCACGAGCAGCCGCTCCGTGGACGGCGCCTCGGTGCGTCGCCAGTGATCCGTGACGGCGAGCACGTCGTAGCCGGCCCGCTCGTAGTGCGCGGCGAGCGTCGCCGGCTCGAGCTCGCCGTCCGACCGCGTCGTGTGCGCATGGAGCGCGCAGCGCAGCCAGACGCCGTCGCTTTCGAAGAGGCTGTCGTTCACCATTTCACGGCAGATCCTCTACCACTTCGCCGCCCCGCCGGGCCCGCCCGCGCGAGAACGTGGCGCTGTCGGATTGAAAAGCTCCCGGATTCACGCTATTAACCACTTCTCAACCTTCAAGGAGGCGGTATGGAAGAGCACGAGCTCGACGAGCTGATCGAGCGAGCCCTGCAGGAGGACGAGCTCGAGCACGGAGACGAGGTGATCCGCCGCGTGCTGCAGGACGGACGCCTGACCCGCCGGCAGCTGCTCCGGCGCGGCGCGACGGCCGGTGTCGGCCTGACGATCCTGTCCTCCCCGGCCACGGCTCTCGCCGGTCGTACGCGCTTCGGGGCGAATCCACCCACGAGAGGCAAGAGCATCAAGTTCGCCGAGCTGGTCTCGGAGGCGAAGAAGGAGGGCCACCTGAACGTGATCGCGCTTCCGCGCGACTGGGCGAACTACGGCGAGATCCTGAACACGTTCAAGAAGAAGTACGGCCTCGACCTGACGGAGGACAACCCGAACGGCAGCTCGTCGCAGGAGAACCAGGCGCTCCGCTCGCTCAAGGGCCAGAGCCGGGCGCCCGACGTCGTCGACGTCAGCCCCACCTTCGCGATCCAGGGCGCAACGGAGGGCCTCTACGCGGTCTACAAGAACCGCAACTTCGGGACGATCCCCCGCGCGATGAAGGACGGGCGCGGCTACTGGGTCGGCGACTACTGGGGCGTGGTCGCGTTCGGCGCGAACCGCAACGTCGTCAAGAACATGCCGGGGAGCTGGGCCGACCTGCTGAAGCCGGAGTACAAGGGCAAGGTCGCATTGAACGGCGATCCGCGCACCTCGGGCTCAGCGATCGCGGGCGTCTTCTCGGCCTCGGTCGCGAACGGCGGGTCGCTCAACGACATCGGGCCCGGCATCGACTTCTTCGCGAAGCTGAAGCAGGCGGGGAACTACATCCCGGTCGACGCCACGCCCGCGACCGTCGCGAGCGGCCAGACCCCGATCACGATCGACTGGGACTACCTACAGCTCGCCTACGGCAAGGAGTTCGCGAAGAGCAGTCTCAAGTGGACGGTGGGAGTCCCGAAGGGCGGCGTGTACGGCTCCTACTACTGCCAGGCGATCAACGCATCGGCGCCGAACCCGTTCGCCGCCCGGCTCTGGCAGGAGTTCCTCTACTCGACCCAGGGGCAGCTGCTCTGGCTGAAGGGCTACTCGCACCCGGCCCGCTTCCAGGACCTCGTCAAGAAGAAGCTCGTGCCGAAGACCCTGATCAACGCGCTCCCCTCGCCGCAGGCCTACGCCGGCGTGAAGTTCGCGAACCCCACCCAGCTCAACAAGGCCAAGGCGAAGATCGCGGCCGAGTGGGGCCCGAAGGTCGCGGGCTCGTAGGCCCTGGCCGCGACGGCCGACACGACCGACGTCCTCCGGCCGGGCCTCGCCCGGCCCGGCCGGAGGCGCGTCCCGCTCGGGTGGCTCGCGGTCGCGCCCTTCTTCCTGTACGCCTTCGCGTTCCTGCTGCTGCCGGCGGGCAACGTGCTCCGCGGCGCGTTCCAGAACCAGGCGGGCGAGTACACCCTCGCCGAGGTGCGGAAGCTCTTCCAGGGCCAGTACCTGAACGCTTACCAGACGAGCGTCGAGCTGAGCCTGCTGACAGCCTTCCTCGGCGGGGTGTTCGGGCTGCTGCTGGCCTACGCGGCTCTGCGGGAGGGGACGCCACGCTTCGTCCGGCCGGCGCTCACGACCTTCTCGGGCGTCGCGGCGAACTTCGGCGGCGTCCCGCTCGCCTTCGCCTGGATCGCCACGCTCGGCACCGTGGGCGTCGTCACACGGCTCCTGAACAGCGCGGGGCTCCACCTGTACGACCACGGCTTCTCGCTGTTCTCGTTCACGGGGCTCGCGGTCGTGTACCTCTACTTCCAGATCCCCCTGATGATCCTCGTGATCGCGCCGGCGATCGACGGTCTGCGCAGCGAGTGGCGCGAGGCCGCGTCCAATCTCGGCGCGTCGTCCTGGCAGTACTGGCGGCACGTCGGGCTGCCGGTGCTGCTGCCGTCGATCCTCGGCTCGATGATCCTCCTCTTCGGCAACGCGTTCTCGGCCTACGCGACCGCGTACAGCCTGACGTCGGGCCGCGTGAACCTCGTCCCGCTGCTGATCGGCGCCGTGCTGACGGGCAACGTGCTCGACGACCCGCACCTCGGGCAGGCGCTCGCATTCGGGATGGTGGTCGTGATGCTGCTCGCGATCGCGCTCTACCTGCCGCTGCAGCGGCGGACGGCGCGCTGGGTGCGATGAGTCGCAGGCCGTCCCTCTCCGCGCTCGCGTGGCTCCTGCTCGGCGCCGCCTACTTCGTCGTCCCGCTCGCCGCGACGGCCGAGTTCAGCCTCAAGGGCGGCCTCAGCCGCTACTCGTTCGCGGCCTACTCGAGCTTCCTCGACGACCCCCAGTTCCGGGAGACGTTCTGGCTCTCGTTCAAGCTGGCGCTCGAGACGATCGCGATCAGCCTCGTGCTGTTCGTCCCAACCGTCTACTACGTCCACCTGAAGCTGCCCCGGCTCCGCCCCGTCATGATCGCGCTCTCGCTGCTCCCGTTCGTGGTGCCGCCGGTCGTGCTCGTCGTCGGCCTGCTCGGCGTCTACCGCGGCGCGCCCGAGTGGTTCATCGCCAAGCCCGAGGGCTTCCTCGTCGCCGGCTACGTCGTCCTCTCCTTTCCCTTCATCTACTGGTCGCTCGACGCCGGCTTCCGGGCCATCGACGTGCACACGCTGACGGAGGCGTCGCAGAGCCTCGGCGCGGGCTGGCGGACGACGCTCGCGCGTGTGATCCTGCCGAACATCCGCGCCGCTGCGCTCGCGGGCGCGTTCCTGACCCTCGCCGTCGTGATGGGCGAGTTCACGATGGCGAACCTGGCGCTCTTCAACACCTTCCCTGTGTACATCAACTACATCGGCGAGACGAAGGCGTATCCGGCGGCCGCCCTCTCGATCGTGTCGTTCGCGATCACGTGGATCGCCATGCTCGGGCTGCTCTTCGTCGGCAGGGGCCGCGGCCGGCGGGTGGCCCAGGCCGAGTCGGCGGTGATGACCTGATGGCCCACGTCGAGCTGCGGGAGCTGCGCCGCACGTTCGGCCCCGTCATAGCGCTGCACGGGATCGACATCGCCCTCGAGAGCGGCGAGTTCCTGTCGCTGCTCGGCCCGTCCGGGTGCGGCAAGACGACCGCCCTGCGGCTGATCGCGGGCTTCGACCGACCGGATTCTGGCCGCATCCTGGTCGACGGCAAGGACATGACCCGCGTCCCGCCGAGCCGCCGGGACATGGGCATGGTCTTCCAGGCCTACAGCCTCTTCCCGAACATGAGCGCCGAGCAGAACGTCGAGTTCGGCCTGCGGATCCGGGGACTCGGCCGCCCCGAGCGGGCGGCGAAGGTGGCGGAGCTCCTCGAGCTCGTCGGCCTCGGGCACGCGGGCAAGCGCTACCCGCACCAGCTCTCGGGCGGGATGCAGCAGCGCGTCGCGCTCGCGCGTGCGCTCGCGATCGAGCCGCGGGTGCTGCTCCTGGACGAGCCACTCTCGGCGCTCGACGCCAAGGTACGCGTGCAGCTCCGCGAGGAGATCAGGCGCATCCAGCTCGAGCTCGGGATCACCACGATCTACGTCACGCACGACCAGGAGGAGGCGCTCTCGATCTCAGACCGCGTCGCCGTCCTCTCGCAGGGCCGGATCGAGCAGATCGGGACGCCCGTCGAGATCTACGGCGCCCCGGAGACGCCCTTCGTGGCCGAGTTCATCGGCACGATGAACCGCCTCGAGGCGACCGTCACCGACCCGTCCACCGGGGAGGTCGACTACGGCGGCACGCTCCTGCGGGTCGACGTCGTGCGCGGCCGGCCGGCAGGGGAGCACGTGCTCGTGCTCGTCCGTCCCGAGACGATCGAGCTCGAGCAGGGGGCGAACGGCTCGGCGCCGAACGGCTCGCTCGCGGTGGAGATCGTCTCGCACACGTTCCTCGGGGCAGTCACGCGCCTGCGGCTCTCGTGCCCCGCCGGCGAGCTCACCGCCGACGTCTCGACGACGCGTGCGCTTGCGATCCCGGTGGGCACGCAGGCGCACGCGAGCTTTCCGCCCGCGACCGCGCGGCTGCTCACGCTCGAGCAGCCAGCGTCCGCCGCAAGAGATCAGGACGGTCGCTGAAGATCCCGCCCACGCCGAGCCCGGCCAGCTCGCGCATCCGGGCCGGCTCGTTGACCGTGTAGACGAGCGTCTCGAGCCCCCGCGCCCGGGCGGCGACGAGGCCCCGCGGGGACACGCGCTCGTCCTGGAAGCCCGCGGCCCACGCGTACCCGGCCGCGGCACGGATCGAGACGCCGAAGCCGACGTGCTGGACGAGGCGGAGTTCCGGCCGTAGCGCGTGCGCCGCCTGCAGCGCCGCGGGCTCGAACGACACGAGCACGGCCTCGTCGCCGAGCAGCGCGAGCGTCCGCCGCACGAGGTCGTGGCGCCGGTAGCGGTACGGGAGCTTGAGCTCGACCATGACGCCGATCCGGCCGGCAACGACCTCGAGCGCCTCCGCGAGGGTCGGCACCCTGGCCGGGCCCGGCGGATCGTGCGCGACGACGAGCTCCCCCTCCCCCGTCGCGTGCACGTCGAGCTCGACGAAGTCGGCGCCGAGCTCGATCGCCCGCTCGAACGCGGCGAGGCTGTTCTCCGGCTCGTCCCAGGAGGCGCCCCGGTGGGCGATCACGAGGGTCACGGAGTGGCGCTAACCCAGGAGCCGGCGCATCAGCGCGACGTCGATCGCCTCGACGATCTCGTCAGCTGCGGTCAGGCGGGCGGGCGCGAGCGTGCCGAGCACGGCGAGACAGCGCATCCCCGCCGCCTTCGCCGAGGCCACCCCGGCTTCCGTGTCCTCGAAGACAACGACGTCGCCCGCCTGCAGGCCGCCGTCGAGCAGCTCGAGCGCGCGCAGGTAGCCGGCCGGGTGCGGCTTTCCTTCCGCCACGTCGTCCGCCGGCACGATCGTCCGCAGCAGGTCGCCCAGGCCGGCCGCCTGGACGACCGGCTCGATCTCCGCCCGCGCCGCTCCCGAGACGATCGCGACCGGCACGCGCCCGGCCGCGTAGCGGACCGCCTCCCGCACCGTCTCGGGCACGCTGGAGCCGTCGGCCACCGCGGCGCGGTAGCGCGCGATCCGCTCGCCGACGACCTCGTCGAGCGCCGGCTGCTCCTCGCCCAGCCAGGTGCGCACGATCTCCGGGTCTGAGAGGCCCGCGAGCCGGTCGAAGTACTCCTGCGCCGACAGCGGCCGCCCATGCTCGCCGAAGAGGTCCATAAAGATCTCGCACAGGATCGGCTCGTCGTGCGAGAGGGTGCCATTGAAGTCGAAGATGACCGCCCCTACGGGGGGGGGGGGGGGGGGGGGGGGGGGGGGGGGGGGGGGGGGGGGGGGGGGGGGGGGGGCGGGGGGGGGGGGGGGGGGGGGGG
>JBBSIG010000116.1:0-7989 GCA_038232215.1 Gaiellales bacterium
CACGATCCGCGCCGCCTTCGAGTCGACCGCCGGCAGGTACTGCGCCATCTCCTGCAGCTCCGCCTGGACGATGTCCGGGCCCCATGCCTGCACGACCTCGCGGACGCGCTTCTCGAAGGCGTCCGAGGCCGAGTGGGCGGCCAGCATCGGCATACCTCCGAGCAACGATCTGACGCGTCGGCCCTCGGCGCCCACACGACTGAATCGCCCCGGCTCCTCCGCCGGCCTCGGGACCTCCTCGACCAGCTCGCAGCGCTCGGAGAAGTCCGGGTCGGGCGAGGGCTCGTCGCTCGCGCGGAGGTAGACGACCCCGACGCGATGCCGCTCGGCGATCCTCGAGATCAGCTGAGTGATCGCGCGTCCGCCGTGCATCGCCTCGGGATGGGGCGAGAAGGAGAGAAGGAAGAGGACGCGCAGGGGCAAGGTCGTGTGAGAGGACGTTCACCAATCAGTATCCCTCTTCTCGGGGTCGTATTGGTACTTGACGACGTCCTTCGCGTAGCCGAAGACCTGCGGCGGCATGAACTCGTCGGCCACGCTCGCGCGGCCCGCATAGAAGGAGTTCACGACCGACTTCCGGTCGAGCCCGTAGGCCACGGCCTGGCGAACGAGCAGGTTGTTCATCGGCGGCTTCGCCTGGTTGATCGTCACGTAGGCCACGTTGAACGGCGGGCGATCCACCACCTTGAGCTTGGAAGCACTCTTGACGGTGGGGATGTCCTGCGGCGCGAGGTTGTCGTAGCCGTTGACCTCGCCCGTCTGGAGCGCCTGCAGGCGCGCCGTGTTGTCGCTGATCGGGCGGAAGATGATGCGATCGTTCTTCGCCTTCGGCCCCCAGTAGCTCGCGTTGCGGACGAGGACGAGCTTCTCCTTCAGCGTCCACGACTCGAACTTGTACGGCCCGGTCCCGGTCGGGTGCTGGAACCCGTACGTGCCGGTCGCCTGGAAGACGCCGTTCCGGAGCTCGGCCTGATCGGCGCCGTAGGTCTTCAGCGCCTTCGGGCTCGCGATCGAGAACGAGGACACCGCGAGCGACGACAGGAACGGGCCCGACCGCTTCGTCAGCGTGATGACGGCAGTCGACGCGTTCGGCGCCTTGCAGCTCTGGTAGAGGCTCGCGCCGAGATCGGGGTTCTCGTTCTTCTTGAACCCGCCGAAGATGTTCTGCCAGTAGTACGTCGCCGACGGGTCCTGGAACGGCCCCTTGAAGTTGTACCAGCGGTTGAAGTTGTAACAGACGGCGGCGCCGTTGAACGCGCTACCGTCGTGGAACTTGACGCCCTTACGCAGGTTGAACGTCCACGTGCGGCCGTTCTTGCTCACCTTCCAGCTCGTGGCGAGCTTCGGGATCACCGTCGTGGTTCCGGGCTTCAGCCCGATGAGCCCCTCGACCATCAGGTGAATCGGCCGAAAGGACTCTCCGTCCGAGACGAGCGCTCCGTCCAGGACAGCGGGGTCCGAGGACGCGCCGAACACCAGCGTCCCGCCCTTCGCCGCCTGGCCCTCGGCGCGCGTCGCTCCACCGACGGTGCCGGCCGCGGCCAGTGCGGCTACAAGCGCGCCGGCGAGCAGCGCGACTCTCGATGCATTTACCCTCACGTGTTCTCCTTTCAAGAACGCGTCCCGTTGCGGGACGGGTACCAGTATCTCACTCCGACGGCTTTTCGTAAGCGAAGTTGGAAGCGAACGTGTGTTCGCCTATGCTGCACGAGTGCAGCTGAGGCTCGATGCAGCCGATCGTCTCGTCGAGCTCGTCGAGGAGCGGCGTGGCCCGGTCTACGCCGAGGAAGCGGCGCGCGCCCTGTTCGCGCTCGTGCAGGCACCCGTCGGGCTCGCGCGCGGCTTGCTCGACGAGGTCGTCGGGTCCGACGCCCGCCTGGCCTGGCACGGCGACGCGGTCCGCCTGGCCGACGAGCCAGGAGGCGGCCTCCAGCTCGAGGACGCGACGTACGTCGTCGTCGATCTCGAGACGACGGGCCTGACGCCGCGCTCGGCGCGGATCTGCGAGATCGGAGCCGTTCGTCTGCGGGGTTTCGAGCCCGCCGAGACCTTCTCCACCCTCGTGAATCCTCGAGCGCCGCTCGATGCCTCCATCGCCGCGTTGACCGGGCTCGCCGACGCCGAGCTCCGACGCGCACCCTCCTCCGACATCGCCGTGCGCAGATTTCTCGCCTTCGCCGGCGACGCCGTCCTCGTGGCGCACAACGCGCGCTTCGATCTCGCGTTTCTCGACCGCGAGGTGGAGCGACTCACCGGCCGGCGCATCGCCGCGCCGGTGATCGACACGGTCGGCCTGGCACGCCGGCTGCTGGCGGGTCGCAGCCCGCGGGCGAGCCTCGCGGCGCTGTCCCACTTCTTCGGGACGTCAGTCGAGCCGTGCCACCGCGCGCTTCCCGACGCTCGGGCGACGGCGGAGGTGCTGCTCGCCCTGATCGGGCTCGCACAGGAGCGAGGCGCACGGACGGTCTCGGACCTCGCTGCCCTCGCCGCGACCCGCGCCCGCCGTGTCCATGCGAAGCGGGCGCTGGCGGCCGGCGCGCCGGCGCGCCCGGGTGTCTACCTCTTTCGAGACCGAAACGGCGTCGCGCTCTACGTCGGCAGGGCACGAGACCTCCGTGCCCGGCTCCGCTCGTATTTCCGCTCCGATCGTCAGCGGCCGGCGGTGGAGGCGGCGCTCGCGGCGCTCGAGCGGATCGAGTGGTCAGTCTGCGGCTCCGAGCTCGAGGCGGCGCTCGCGGAGCTGCGACTGATCCGCGAGCTGCGTCCGCCCGCAAACGCGAGGAGCGTCCGCCCAGACCGCTACGTCTACCTCAAGCGCCGCGGCCAGGGACTCGTCGCGTCGGCGACCCCGACCGAGCTCGGGCCGCTGAAGAGCCGCGCACGGACGCGCCTCGCGGCCCGTGCGCTCGACGGGGCGAGTGCCGAGGAGCTCGCGTCTCCCGCTCTCGCGCTACCCCGTCTGCGGAAGCGGGTTCAGCGGCTCTCGTCGGCGCTTCGCTACGAGGACGCGGCGCGGCTCCGCGACCGGGTCGCGGCGCTCGAGCGCGTCGTCTGGGAGCTGGGGCGGCTCGACCGCCTCCGCGCCACTCGCTGCTGCGTGCTCGTCCCGGCCCTCGAGCCCGGCTTCGTCCGAGGGCTCTTCGTCACCGGCGGCCGCGTCGCCTGCGAGCGAGCCCTGGCGCCGGGCGCAGGGGCGCTCGTGGAGATCGAGGCCGGGCTGGCGGTCGCGCAGCGCGCATCGCTCGACCGGGGCGTCGAGACGATCGACGAGCTCCTCCTCGTCGGCTCTTACCTGCGCCGCCCGCCGCCCGAGCTCGTCGTCGCGCCGCTCGACCCGGCGCTCATCGAGCGGGCGGCCGAGCGGGTGCGTCAGAGGAGCGAGACGGAGCGCGCTCCCCTGCCGCGGGACGTCTTGTTCTGAGAGCTAAGCGGGCTAGGCCGCGAGCGAGATGAGGTCGCGCAGCGCCGAGAGACGGGCGAGCGCCTGCCCCTCGAGCTGGCGGACCCGCTCACGCGTCAGGTCGAGCTCGTGCCCGATCGCCTCGAGCGTCCAGGGGTCGCCCTCGAAGCCGAAGCGGAGCTCGAGGATCCGCCGCTCGCGCTCGGGCAGCGCGTCGAGCGCGCGCCGGACACCTTGCCGGCGCAGGGACTCCTCTGCCTCGTCGAACGGGTCGGCGGCCTCGCGGTCCGCGAAGAGATCGCCGAGCTCACCCTCGTCGTCCGCCCCCACGGTCTGGTTGAGCGAGACGGACGCCTGAGCCGCTCCGAGGGCCTCGTCGACGTGCTGCAGCGGCAGCCCCGTCGCCTCGGCCAGCTCGAGCTTCGTCGCCTCGCGTCCCAGCTCCACCTCGAGCCGGCGAGCCGCGCGGGACAGCTTCTGCTGGCGCTCGACGACGTGCACGGGCACGCGGATCGTGCGCGCGTGATTCGCGACCGCGCGCTGAACCGACTGCCTGATCCACCAGGTCGCGTACGTGGAGAACTTGAAGCCGCGGCGCCAGTCGAACTTCTCGACCGCGCGGTTGAGGCCGAGGGTGCCCTCCTGGATGAGGTCGAGGAACGGCACGCCGAGACCTCGGTAGCCCTTGGCGATCGACACGACGAGGCGCAGGTTCGACTCGATCATGCGGCGTTTCGCGGTCGGGTCGCCGCGCTCGATCGCCTTCGCGAGCGTGACCTCCTCGGCGGCGGTCAGGAGCTTGTGGCGTCCGACGTCGGCGAGGAAGAGCTGAAGGCTGTCGGCCGAGCCGCTGAGCACGTGGGTCTCCGCCGGCGCCGCGGGCTCGGGCTTCTCGGGCTCCGGCTCGGCCACCCGGGCCTGCCCGACCTCGAGCCCGATGCGCTCGAGCTCGCGCGTCAGCTCCTCGATGTCGATCTCGTTCAGGTCGTGCTCCAGCGTGAAGGCCTCGAACTCGGCCGGCTCGATGAAGCCGCGCTCCTCCGAGACCTCGACGAGCGTCTTCGCGCCCTCTGTCTCGAGCAAGTCGTGAAGCTGGTTCTGTGTCAAGTGAGTCTGTTCCGTCCTTTCGGGCTTCGTCGTCCTATCCTGCAAACCTTCTGACTGTAGGGCGTAACTCCTGTCCGTGCCAGGGGTACCGTCCGGGTTTCGACGACAACCCTACAAACGAGGTCGGATCCTGCCGCTATTCCGCAGTAGCCGCCTGAGCGGTCTGGGCGCGCGCAGGGAAGTCGAACTCGATCTTGCCTTCGGGATTCAAGACGAGACGGGCACGAAAAGGTTTGCCGCCTTTGGAACGAAAGCCAGACAAAACTTCCTTCGTGCGTCCTTCCTCGAGCAGCTGGCGTGCCACCTCGGGCGTCAGGGTCCGGCTCGCGACTCGCTTCCAGATCACGAACCCGCAGCCGGGCTCCTCGCGGCTCTTCCAGCTCGTACACCCGTACGCGCGAGAGTTCTCGCGGATGATCTCGCCGGTCCCGGCGCCGCAGCGGGGGCAGAGGCCGAGCTCGACGCGCTCCGGCCGGAGCTTCTCCTTGTCGAGCGCGGCGATCCGCTCGACCGTCTCGCGCGCGAAGCGGTGGATCTCCTCCATGAAGGCGCCGCGGTCGCCCTGGCCGTGCTCGATGTCCGCGAGCCGCTTCTCCCAGCTTCCGGTCAGCTCGGGCGACGTGAGCTGGTGCTGCTCGAGCATGGTGATCACCTGCAGGCCCTTCGGCGTCGCCTGCAGGTCTTTCCCGACCCGCTCCACGTACTCCCGACGGATCAGCGTCTCGATCGTCTCGGCCCGTGTCGCCGGCGTGCCGAGGCCCGACTCCTTCATCGCCTCCCGGAGCTCTTCATCGTCGATCAGCTTTCCGGCGGTCTCCATCGCCGAGAGGAGCGTGGCCTCGTTGTAGCGGGGCGGCGGCCTCGTCTCCTTCGCCTCGCTCTCGGCAGAGACACAGCGGACGCGTTGGCCCTGCTCGAGCGGCGGCAGCTCGACACCCTCGCCCTCGCTCTCGCCCTCCTCCGCCACGGGCTTGTCGACGTCCGCCTCCAGGCCGTACACGGCCCGCCAGCCCGGGTCGAGCGTGATCTTGCCGCGCGTGCGGAAGCGCTCGCCCTCCACCTCCGTGACGACCGTCGTGCGCGCGTACCGCGCGGGTGGATGGAAGACCGCGAGGAAGCGACGCGCGACGAGGTCGAACACGCGGCGCTCGTCGGGCGAGAAATCGCCCAGATCGTGCTCGACGTCGGTCGGGATGATCGCGTGGTGGTCGTCCACCTTCGCGTCGTTGACCACGCGGCCGAGCGGGAGCTGGGCGAGGTCGAGGACGAAGCGCGCCGGCTTCGCGTAGTCCGCGATCGGCAGCAGGGTCTCCGCGGTCGGCTTGAGCTGCGGGACCATGTCGCCGGAGAGGAACCGCGACGACGTCCGCGGATAGGTGAGCGCCTTCTTGCCCTCGTAGAGCGATTGCGCCGCCTGCAGCGTCCGCCTGGCGGAGAAGCCGTAGCGGCGGTTGGCGTCGCGCTGCAGTGACGTCAGGTCGTAGAGGAGCGGCGCGCGCTCGGACTGCTCCTTGCGCTCGGCCTTCTCGACGGTGCCGTCCTTGCCGGAGACGCGTGCGACGATCTCGTCCGCGCGCTTCCCTTCGGGTAGCCGGGTCTCGTCGCCCTCGAACCAGAGCCCCGCGTAGCGGGGGTCGAAGGACGCATGGACGAGCCAGTACGGCTCGGGCACGAAGCGCTGGATCTCGCGCTCGCGCTTCACGATCATCGCGAGCGTCGGCGTCTGGACCCGTCCGAGCGTGACGACCCCGCCGACCCACGCGCGACCCCGGATGGTGGCGGCTCGGGTGGCGTTCATCCCGACGAGCCAGTCGGCTTCCGAGCGCGAGCGCGCCGCCGCCTCGAGCGGCTCCTGCGCCGAGCCCGGGCGCAAGCGCTCGAAGCCCTCGCGGATCGCCTGCTTCGTCAGCGAGGAGATCCAGAGCCGGTCGACGGGCTTGTCGACGCCGAGGCTCTCGTAGATGTAGGCGAAGATCAGCTCGCCCTCGCGCCCGGCGTCGCACGCGTTGATGACGCGCTCGACGTCGCCTCGCTTGAGGAGCTTCTCGATCAGCTTCAGCTGCTTGCGCGACTTCGCGTCGCGCGGCTTCAGCCTGAAGTCGGGCGGGACGATCGGCAGGTCGGCCATCCGCCACTTCTTCCAGCGCTCGTCGTAGTCCTCCGGCTCGGCGAGCTCGACGAGGTGGCCCACGGCCCAGGTGACGACGTACCGGTCGGACTCCAGATAGCCCTCGTCGGGCTTCTGGAACGGGCCGGGAAGCGCGGCCGCGAGATCGCGGCCAACGGACGGTTTCTCTGCGATCACGAGCGTCTTCGACACGCGATCCACCTTAGCGAAGCGGCGCGAGGAGCCTCGCCCAAGTCTCCGCACCGACAGGTCCCTCGCCCTGGGGCCGGGACATGTCGGATCGGGACCTCCCCCGGTTCACGCGCGGAGCTCGCTCCAGCCTCCGAATCCGGAGCTGCGCCGGCAAAAGGGACAGACATGTACCGACGAGACATGTCTAGCGCCCTGGGGCATGGACATGTCTCGTCGGGCCAAGTGGTCCGTCCACGGATACTTCCGCTCGTGCCGCCCTCGCTCTTCTACCTCGCCGCCGGGGGAATCGGCTGGCCCGTCGTCCGCGGGCTCTACCGCCTGCGGGTACGAGGCCTCGAGAACGTCCCTCCCGACGGCGGCTTCGTGCTCGCCGCGAATCACACGTCGAACTTCGACCCCTGGCCGCTCGGGCTGCCGCTCTACCCGCGGCGCTACCTGCGCTTCATGGCGAAGTCGGAGCTCTTCAACCCGATCCTCCGTCCGCTGCTCGTCGCCGGAGGCGCGTTCCCCGTGCGGCGGGGACAGCGGGACCTCGAGGCGATCGAGCGGGCCGTCGAGCTCGTGCGCGAAGGTGAGGTGGTCGTCATGTTCCCGGAGGGGACGCGCCGGAAGAAGGGCCTGAGGAAGAAGTTCGACGCGCGGCCGCACTCGGGCGCGGCGCGGATCGCGCTCGAGGCCGCGGCGCCGCTCGTTCCCGCCGCGATCGCGGGCACGGACGCGCTCGCGCGGCTCGCACCGCTCAGGGTCGCGTACGGCCGCCCGCTCGAGCTCGACGATCTCCGCGGGCTGCACCCGAAGGAGGCAGCGCAGGTCGCGACCGATCGCCTGATGGAGGAGATCGAGCGCCTACGCTCGACGCTGTGAGGCCGCTCCTCGCCGTCGACGGCGACTCGTTCGCGCACCGGGCATATCACGCCCTGCCGAAGTCGATCCGCCGCGCGGAGGGGCGACCTGCGGGCGCCCTCGTCGGCTTCGCGAACATGCTGCTGCGGCTGTGGGAGAGCGAGCGTCCGCGGGCTGTCGTCGTCGGCTGGGACACCCTCACGGTGCCCACGTACCGCCACGAGGCCTTTCCCGGCTACCAGG
Organism: Gaiellales bacterium; assembly: GCA_038232215.1. GTDB lineage: Bacteria > Actinomycetota > Thermoleophilia > Gaiellales > Gaiellaceae > JBBSIG01. The sequence goes on from JBBSIG010000116.1 coordinate 7,914, forward strand.
GCGGGCGCGAGTTCGACGCCGAGCTGCTCGAGCAGCTCGAGCTCCTGCCCGAGCTCGTGCGCTCCCTCGGGTTCGC
>JBBSIG010000117.1:0-7892 GCA_038232215.1 Gaiellales bacterium
GCCGAGCGCGAGCGCCCAGGGAGCGTGCACACGCGCCCCGAACGGCGTCAGGATGCAGAGGCGCCAGTCGCCGATCTCGTCGCGGAAGCGCTCGACCACGATCGTCCGGTCGGACGGAACGGCCCCGGTCGCCGCCTCCTGCTCGCTCAGGAACGTGAGCAGGTTGCGCGCCGCGCGCCCGTCCAGCGAGTGCTGCTCCGTGAGCCGCGTGAGCGCCTGCTCCTCGGAGAGCCCGAGCAGCTCCCGCGAGACCTGCCCGATCGCCCGGCCGAGCTCGTAGGGGCGGCCAACGCCCTCGCCCTTCCAGAAGGGCACCGCGCCGGGCACCCCGGGGGCCGGCGAGACGAGCACGCGGTCGCGCGTGATCTCCTCGATCCGCCACGTCGACGCGCCGAGCAGGAACGTCTGCCCCTGTCGCGCCTCGTACACCATCTCCTCGTCCAGCTCGCCGACCCGACCGCCGCCGTCCACGAGGTGGACGCCGAAGAGGCCGCGGTCCGGGATGGTGCCGGCGTTCGTGACCGCGAGTCGCCGGGCGCCGCCGCGGCCGCGGACGAGCCCGGCCGTGCGATCCCAGATCACGCGGGGCCGGAGCTCGGCGAACTCGTCGGAGGGATAGCGCCCGGCGAGCATGTCGAGGACGTTCTCGAGCTGCGCGCGAGAGAGGTCGGCGAAGGGATACGCGCCGCGCACGAGCCGGTGCAGGTCGTCGACGGAAATCTCCTCCTCCGCGCAGATCGCGACGATCTGCTGCGCGAGCACGTCGAGCGGGTTGCGCGGGATGACCGTCTCCTCGATCGCCCCCTCGCGCATCCGCTGCGCGACGACCGCCGACTCGAGCAGATCGGCGCGGAACTTCGGGAAGATCCTGCCCTTCGAGACCGCACCCAGCTCATGCCCGGCGCGGCCGACGCGCTGAAGGCCGCGTGCGACCGACTTCGGTGACTCGACCTGGATCACGAGGTCGACGGCTCCCATGTCGATCCCGAGCTCGAGCGACGAGGTGGCGACGAGGCACGGGATGGCGCCGCGCTTCAGGAGCTCCTCGATCTCGACCCGCTGCTCGCGCGCGAGCGAGCCGTGATGGGCGCGCGCGATCTCCCGGGGCGGCGCGTTTTCGTCCGCGCTCCCCTCACGGGCGAGTTCGTTGAGACGCAGGGCGAGCCGCTCGGCGAGCCGGCGGTTGTTGACGAAGACGATCGTCGAGCGGTGCTCCTCGACCAGGCGCAGGATCTCCGGATAGATCGACGGCCAGATCGAGTTGCTCTCCCCCGGCTCCCGCATGTCCTCGAGCGGGACGACCACCTGCAGGTCGAGCTCCTTCGCGCGGCCCGCGTCGACGAGCTCGATCGGCCGATCGCCCGAGACGAAGCGCCCGATCTCCTCGAGCGGGCGCTGCGTGGCCGAGAGGCCGATGCGCTGCACCCCCGCCTCGGCGAGGCGGTCGAGCCGCTCGAGCGAGAGCGCGAGGTGCGCGCCCCGCTTCGTGCCGGCGACGGCGTGCACCTCGTCGACGATCACCGTCTCGACCGCGCCGAGCAGCTCGCGCGCCCGCGAGGTCAGCATCAGGTAGAGCGACTCCGGCGTCGTGATGAGGATGTCGGGCGGCTCGCGCAGCATCGCCGCACGCTCCTTCTGCGGCGTGTCGCCCGTGCGCACGGCGACTCGCAGCTCGCTGTGCAGGCCGGCGAGCGGGCCGCGCAGGTTCCGCTCGATGTCGTAGTTCAGGGCCTTCAGGGGAGAGACGTACAGCAGGCGGAGCCCTCGCCCCGGCGAGGAGTCGAGCCGGTCGATCCCGGAGAGAAAGGCGGCCAGCGTCTTGCCGGAGCCCGTCGGCGCCTGGATCAGGGTGTGCCCGCCGCGGGCGATCGCGGGCCAGCCGAGCGACTGCGCCGGCGTCGGGCCGTCGAAGGCGCCCCGGAACCACGCGCGGGTCTTCGGGCTGAAGCTCGCGAGCGCGTCGTCCATGGCCGAGAGGGTACGCGCGCGGCGCCGAGGTAGGATCGGCGCGATGGCGGCGAGCGCGCCCAAGAGCCCAGAGCGGCTCCACTTCACGGGGGACGACGAGGCGAACGCGCTGCTCGCCCACGACCCGCTGGCGCTCCTGATCGGATTCGCGCTCGACCAGCAGGTGACCGTGCAGAAGGCGTTCTCGTCGCCGCTCGAGCTCGAGCGGCGACTCGGCGGGCTCGACGCGGGGGCCATCGCGGCCCTGGACCCGGCCGAGCTCGAGCGCACCTTCGCCGAGAGGCCGGCCCTGCACCGCTTCCCGGCCGCGATGGCGAGGCGGACGCAGGCTCTCTGCTCGGCCGTCGCGGCGCAGTACGGCGGCGACGCGGCACGCATCTGGGAGGAGGCCGCCGACGCGCCCGACCTGGAGCGTCGCCTGCGAGCTCTGCCCGGCTTCGGCGAGATGAAGGTCCGCAGCACGCTCGCCGTCCTGGCGAAGCGCTTCGGCGTGGAGCTCTCGGGCTGGGAGGACGTCCTACCGGGACACACGACGCTCGGCGACGTCGACTCCCCCGAGGCGCTCGCCCGCTACCAGGAGGGCAAGCGCGCCCACAAGGCGGAGCTCAGAGCCGCACGGCGCTCGTAGCCTCGCGGATGATCGACGTCCGCACGCTCACCGACGGCGGCCAGAGCGCCGAGGAGATCGCCCGCGAGGTCGCCGACTTCCTGGGCGCGGCGAGGCGGACGCTCGACCTCGCCCTCTACGACATCAGGCTCACCGACCCGTGCGCCGCGATCGTCAGGGAGGCGCTGGTCGGCGCGGCGGAGCGCGGGGTCGGCGTCCGGCTGGCCTACAACCTCGACTTCCGCAAGCCGATCGCCGTGCCGCCGCCGCCGAAGACCGAGCCGACGCTGATCGAGTCGCTGCCGGTCCCGACCTGCGGCATCCCCGGGGTGCCCGACCTCATGCACCACAAGTTCGTCGTGCGCGACGGGGAGGCGGTATGGAGCGGGTCGACGAACTGGACGAACGACTCGTGGACGCGGGAGGAGAACGTCATCGTCAGGGTCGACTCCCGGGAGCTCGCCGCGCGCTTCACGCTCGACTTCGAGCAGCTCTGGACGCTCCGCGACGTCGAGCGGAGCGGCAAGGTCCCGAGCGAGGCGATCGACGTCGACGGCACGCCCGTCCGCCCCTGGTTCTCGCCGAAGCGCGGCGAGAAGCTCGCCCACCGCATCGCGGACCGGATCGGCGCGGCCCGGCGCCGCATCCGGATCGCCTCGCCCGTGATCACCTCGGGCCCCATCCTCGGCACGCTCGCCGAGGTCGCCGCCGACCGCAAGGTCGATCTCGCCGGGGTGGTCGACGAGACGCAGATCAACCAGGTGCTCCTGCAGTGGCGCGAGAACGGCAACTCGAGCTGGAAGACGCCTTCTCTGCGCTTCCTGCTCGGCGCGGCCCCCTTCGCGGGCAAGCCGTCGACGCCCTACGCGGAAGGCTCCGTCCACGACTACATGCACGCCAAGGTGACGGTCGCCGACGACACGGTCTTCGTCGGCAGCTTCAACCTCTCCCACTCGGGCGAGCAGAACGCCGAGAACGTCCTCGAGCTCGAGAACGCGGAGCTCGCCGACAGGATGGCGGGGTTCGTCGACGACGTCCGCGGGCGCTATCCCCCCGTCTCGCTCCGCGACCCGTGAGGGCGCTCGTCGCCTGCGCGGCGGCGGGAGCGCTCGGCCTCGCCGGGGCTTCGCCCACGCCTCGCCTCGCCGACGCTCCTGCGTGCACGATCTTTCCGGCGTCGAGCCCCTGGAACCGCCGCGTCGACCGGCTTCCGGTCGCAGCGCGCTCGGCGCGGACGATCGCGGCGATCGGCAGGGACTCGGGGCACGCCGACTTCGGCTCGGGCCTCTACCGGGGCGGCCCGATCGGCATCCCGATCACGGTCGTCGGCCGCGGCCAGAGAAAGGCCGCAGTCGAATTTCGGTACGCGGCGGAGAGCGACCGCGGGCCGTACCCGATCCCGGCCGGCGTGCGGATCGAGGGAGGCCCGAAGGCGACCGGGGACCGTCACGCCGTGATCGTCGACCGGGACGCCTGCCGACTCTACGAGCTCTACGCGCTCTCGCGTTCCGGCACGGCTGGCGGGCCGGGTCCGGGGCGATCTGGAGCCTGCGCTCGAGCGAGCTGCGGCCGGCGGGCTGGACCTCGGCGGACGCGGCCGGGCTCCCGATCCTCCCGGGGCTCGCCCGCTACGACGAGGTAGCGCGCGGAGGGATCCGGCACGCCCTGCGTTTCACCGTCGCGCGCACCCGTCGAGCGTACGTGTACCCGGCTCGTCACTTCGCGAGCGAGCTCACCGATCCGAGCCTGCCCGCGATGGGCGAGCGCCTGCGGCTGCGCGCGGACTTCCCCACGACCGGCTTCCCGCGCCAGGCGCGCGTCGTGCTCGAGGCGCTGAAGCGCTTCGGGCTGATCGTCGCGGACAACGGCTCGAGCTGGTTCGTCTCGGGCACCCCCGACCCCCGCTGGTCGAACGACGACCTGCACGCGCTCGGCCGGGTCTCGGGCTCGGACTTCGAGGTCGTCGACGCTCGCTCGCTCGCGCCCCGGTAGCTCACGGGGCGCGTCACGCGAGAGCCGCCGTCAGGCGACGCCGGCGGGCAGCAAGGCCCGGTCCTCCTTCAGCATCTCGCGTGCGATCACGAGGCGCTGGATCTCGTTCGTGCCCTCGTAGATCTGCGTGATCTTCGCGTCGCGCATCATCCGCTCGACCGGGTGCTCCTGGATGTAGCCGTAGCCGCCGAGGATCTGGACCGCGTCGGTCGTCACCTCCATCGCGACGTCCGTGCAGAGGAGCTTCGCCATCGCCGACGTCTTCGTCAGCTCCTGTCCCTCCGCGCCCTCGTCGATCATCCGGCCGCACTTGTAGAGAAGGCCGCGCGCCGCCTCGCACTTCGTCTCCATGTCGGCGAGCTTGGCCGCGATCAGCTGGTGCTGCGCGATCGGCCGTCCCATCGTCTCGCGCGTGCGCGCGTACTCGAGCGCGTAGTCCGTCGCCCCCTGCGCCAGCCCGAGGCCCTGAGCGCCGATGCCCGGCCGCGAGCGGTCGAGGATCCGCATCGCGATCCGGAAGCCCTCACCCTCCTGCCCGAGCAGGTTTCGAGCGGGGATCCGGCAGTCGTTGAAGAAGATCTCACCCGTCGTCGAGCCCTTGATGCCCATCTTCGGCTCGATCCGGCCGACCTCGAATCCCGGCGCGTCGGCCTCGACGACGAACGCCGAGATGCCGGAGTGGCCCGCGCCCGGGTCCGTCTTCGCGAAGACGGTGTAGAGACTCGCGACACCCGCGTTCGTGATGAAGCGCTTGGAGCCGTTGAGCACGTATTCCTCCCCTGTGCGCCGTGCCTCCGTGCGCATCGCTGCGGAGTCGGAGCCCGACCCGGGCTCGGTCAGCGCGTAGGCGGCGAGCCACTCTCCGCTCGCGAGCCTCGGCAGCCACCGCCGCTTCTGCTCCTCCGTGCCGGCGAGCTTGAGCCCGAGTGAGCCGAGCTCCTGCACGGCGAGGATCAGGCCCGTCGTCGCGCACACCTTCGAGAGCTCCTCGATCGCGACCAGGACGAGCAGGGAGCCGGTCCCGGTGCCGCCGTACTCCTCGCCGTAGGGGAGCCCGAAGAGCTCGTGCTCGCGCAGCAGCTCCACCACGTCCCACGGGAACTCCGCCGACTTGTCGATCTCCGCCGCCCGCGGCGCGACCCGCTCGCGCGCCAGCGTTCGCACCAGCCCGCGAATCTCTCGCTGCTCGTCGGTCAGGCCGTCGTGCGGCACGCCCCGATTGTACGCGCGGGCCACGAGGAGCCGACCCCCGGGGACGCGGGCAACGCTCGTCGCCGGCGGGCGGCTCCTAGACTCGCCGGGTGATCCTCGAGAACGGCACGATTCGCACCCTGGACGCGTCGCTTCCGCTCGCCCGCGCGCTCGCGATCGCGGGCGACCGCGTCGCCGGGGGCATCGGCACCCACGAGACGGCGCTCGCGCCGCCCGACCGGGTCGATCTCGGCGGGCGCTGCGTCGTCCCCGGCTTCACGGACTCGCACGTCCACTTCCCGACCTGGGCGCTCGCGCAGCGCCAGGTGCGGCTCGAGGGCGCGGCGTCGCTCGAGGGCGCGGTCGCGCGCGTCAGCGAGGCAGTCGGCGCCGTGCCGGAAGGACGCTGGCTGCGCGGGCTCGGCTGGCGGAGCGGAGACTGGGCGCCTCCGGACGAGCCGACGAAGGAGGCGCTCGACGCGGTCACCGGCGAGGTCCCGGCCGCGCTCTGGGCGAAGGACTACCACTCGCTGTGGCTGAACTCGGCCGCGCTCGCCCGCGCGGGCGGCGGCCTGGACGCCGAGGGGGGCGTGGTCGAGCGTGACGGGCGCGGCGAGCCGACCGGCGTGCTCCGCGAGGAGTCGGCCTGGCGCTTCCGCGACCGGTACGCGCGACCGACCGACGACGAGCTGGTCGACGCGATGCGCGCCGGCATCCGCCTGGCGAGCTCGCGCGGCGTCACTGCCGTGCACGACAAGGACGGCTGGCTCGGGGCCCTGCGCCTCTGGCAGCGGCTCGCCGCCGAGGGGCCGCTCCGCCTGCGGGTCTGGCAGTCGCTGCCGCACGACTCTCTGGGCGAGCTGGAGTCGCTCGGCCTCAGGAGCGGCTTCGGCGACCCAACGCTCCGGGTCGGCTACCTCAAGGTCTTCATGGACGGCACGCTCGGCTCCGGAACCGCGCTCTTGCTCGACGGCTCCGGTGTCGAGATCACGAGTCGCGAGGAGCTCGAGGCGATCGTGCGGCGCGCCGCGGCAGCTGGCTTCCCGGTCTCCGTGCACGCGATCGGTGACGCTGCGAACCGTGCCGCACTCGACGCCTTCGAGGCGACGCGTGACGCCTGGGGGCCCGCGGGGCTGCGCCAGCGGATCGAGCACGCGCAGCTCCTGGCAGCGGAGGATCTGCCGCGCTTCGCGGAGCTCGGCGTCGCCGCGTCCGTGCAGTTCAGCCATGCACCCTCCGACCGCGACCTCGCCGACAGGCTCTGGGCGGGGCGAACGGACGGCGCGTACGCCTTCCGCTCGCTCCTCGAGTCAGGCGCACGCCTCGCGAACGGCTCCGACGCGCCGATCGAGGAGCTCGATCCCCTCGCCGGCATCCGCGCCGGCGTCCTGCGAACGCTCGACGGGCGGCCCGCCTGGCACCCGGAGCAGGCGTTGACCGCCGAGCAGGCGCTGATCGCGACGACCGTGACGCCGGCCTGGCTCACGGGCGAGGAGCGCCGGCGGGGGAAGCTCCTGCCCGGCTACCTCGCCGACCTCGTGGTACTCGACCGCGATCCGCTCATGTGTGGGGCCGAGGAGCTCGAGGCCGTGACGGTGGTCGCCACGATGACCGCCGGCCGCTGGACGCACAACCCGCCTCCCTGGTGACCGTAGAAGCGGCAGGCGTCCCGCTGGGGCGGCGGCTACACTGACGTCGTGTCCATGCGCACGATGAACCCCGTGCACGAGACGTCCTGCTGCTCGGTGGCAGCGTGTGCCGAGATCATCGGCGCCAAGTGGACCGCCCTCCTCGTGCACGACCTCTCCGAGGGCGCCCGCCGCTTCTCCGAGCTCGAGCACTCGTGCCTCGGGATCAGCCCGCGCACGCTGTCGGAGCGCCTGCGAGCGCTCGAGCAGGAGGGGATCGTCGTCCGGCGGAGCTATCCCGAGTCGCCGCCGCGAGTCGAGTACGAGCTGACCGACAAGGGGCAGGGCCTCCTCCCGATCATCGCCGAGATGCGGCAGTTCGGGCACGAGTGGCTCAGCGCCGGCGAGCCGGCGGGTGTCCGCTAGACGCCTCCTCGCGCTCGTCGCGCGGTCGCGCTCGCGACCGGGGCCGTCTCTCTCACCGCCGCCCGCTCGCCCGCCGGCGC
>JBBSIG010000118.1:0-7885 GCA_038232215.1 Gaiellales bacterium
AGCCGTCTACGCTCGCCGTCGGGCCGGATCGCTTACCGGTCGCCCACGACTCTCCCGACGCGCTCAGCGGCCACCTAGCGGCCTCTCAGGGCACGGCACTGGTCGAGTTCTCCGGGGCAAAGCGGGGGCAAGATCTCCGATCCGTCGCCACCCGGACAAACAAAAACCGCTGTTTTCCAGCGAGTTTAGAAGCGGATGATGGGACTCGAACCCACGACCTTCTGCATGGCAAGCAGACGCTCTAGCCGACTGAGCTACATCCGCGCGAGCCGCCGAGTATAGCGTCAGCCCTCCCGATCCAGCGCCTCGTTGACGAGGCGGTCGGCGAGCTCGTTGTGCTCCCTGCGAACGGCGCGGTACGTGACGCGACCGACGCGCCGGGCGAGCACATGAGCCTCCTCCGACAGGCTCCTCAGCGCCTTATTCTTGACGCGATACTCGCGGCGCATCTGCTTGACGAGGAGCTCCGAGTCGGACACGACCTCCAGCTCGTCGACGCCGAGCTCCCCGGCACGGTCCAGCCCGGCGAGGAGCGCGCGGTACTCGGCGACGTTGTTCGTGGCCACGCCGATCGCCTCGCCGCGCGCGTCGAGCACGGTGCCGTCCTCAGCCTCGAGCACGTAGCCGAACGCCGCCTTGCCGGGGTTCCCGCGCGAGCCGCCGTCGGTGGACAGACGCGCCTTCACGCGAGCACGTAGACGTCGAACGCGGGCTCCTCGTACGGGTGCGCCTCGCGTAGCGCCGCCACCACCTCGTCCTGTCGCTCCTCCGGAAACACCGTCTCGAGCCGGAGCTCGGGCGTGCGCTCCTCCCTGCCCGGCTCGCCGATCGCCGGCGACGCACCTGCGCCAGGCAGGAACGTCCCCGTGCCCGCGGTGTACCAGGAGCACCGCTCGTACTCCCCGATCCGGCCGGCGCCTGCCTCGAATAGCGCCGAGCGGACTTCGTCGAGCGCAGCCTCGGGCACGAAGACGACGAGCTTGCGGTTCACGTTTGCCCGGACCTCGCGCGGGATACCTCCACCGCGTGCCGACGATCGAGGTACAGCCGAGGCGGACGCCCGAGGAGCGCTCCGACACCCCCGTCGAGGTGGAGGTCGACGAGGCCGTCACCCTCGCGTCGGCGACGATCGAGGAGTGGGTGGCGCCGCGCCAGAGCTGGGAGTTCACCCTGCACGAGGGGCACGACTTCGGACGCGCGAACAACGTCGAGGGGCGCCTCCTGCTCGCCGCGGGCGAGCAGACCTCGTCGGTCTCGTTCCGCTTCGACCAGCTCGACGCGGCCAACGACTACGGCGACGAGCTCGTTCTGCGCTTCGAGGAGGAGGACGGGATCGCGAAGGCGGCCCGCCTGACCGCGAACGGCCTCGACGTGGAGCTCTTTCACATCCTCACCTACACGTAGCGGCCGCGGGCGAGCGGCTCAGGCGCCGGGCTGCTGGTTGTCGATCTGGGCCCGCTGGAGCTTGCCCGAGTAGTCGACGTAGACGGACTTCCACTCGGTGAAGACGTCGAGCGCGGCCTGACCGGCCTCTCGATGCCCGTTCCCGGTGTCCTTCGTGCCGCCGAAGGGCAGGTGGACCTCGGCGCCCGTCGTCCCGGCGTTCACGTAGGTGATCCCGGCGGCGAGATCCCGCATCGCCCGGAACGCTCGGTTGACGTCGCGGGTGAAGATCGACGACGAGAGTCCGAACCTGATCGCGTTCGCCGCCTCGATCGCCTCCTCGAACCCGCTGACTCGAATGAGCGCGGTCGTCGGCCCGAAGATCTCCTCCTGCGCGATCCGCATCCCGGGCGAGACGTCGCCGAAGACCGTGGGCCGGTAGAAGGAGCCCTTCTCGAGCCCCTCCCCGCTCGCGATCTCGCCGCCCGTGAGCAGACGGGCACCCTCGTCCCGGCCGATCTGGGTATAGGAGTGGATCTTCTCGATCGCGGCCCGGTTGATCACGGGCCCGAGATCGGTCGACGCCTCCCAGCCGGGCCCCAGCCGCATCGCCTCGGCCGCGGCGACGAGCTTCGACTCGAGGGCGTCGTACACGCGCTCGTGCGCTATCACGCGGCTCGCGGCCGTGCAGCGCTGGCCGCTCGTGCCGAAGGCGGACCAGACGATTCCCTCCACGGCGAGATCGAGATCGGCATCCTCCATCACGATGATCGCGTTCTTGCCGCCGAGCTCGAGATGGACGTGCTTGAGCGTCTCGGCCGCGTTCCGCATCACCGTTACGCCGGTCTCGCGCGAGCCGGTGAACGTGATCACGCGGACGTCCGGATGGCGCACGAGCCGGTCGCCCGCCTCCTCGCCGAAGCCGTGGACGAGGTTGACGACGCCGGGCGGGAGACCGGCTTCTCCGAGCAGCTCGACGAACCGCTCGGCGAGGAGCGGCGTGTCCTCGGCCGGCTTCAGCACGACCGTGTTGCCGCAGACGAGCGCGGGCGCGAGCTTCCAGGCGGGGATCGCGATCGGGAAGTTCCAGGGCGTGATCGCGCCCACCACGCCGATCGGCATGCGGACGCTCATCATGAACTTGTCGGGCAGCTCGGAAGGCGTGGTGTGCCCGTGCAGGCGCCGCCCCTCGCCCGCCATGTAGAGGCTCATGTCGATCGCCTCCTGGATGTCGCCCCCTGCCTCGGCGAGCACCTTCCCCATCTCGTGGCTCATCAGCTCGGTGAGCGCAGCCTTCCGGTCGGCCAGGAGCTGCGCGAAGCGGTAGAGAACCTCGGCGCGCCGCGGCGCCGGTACGAGCCGCCAGCTCTCGAATGCGGCGGCGGCGGCGGCGACCGCCCGATCGACGTCGGCGGCCCCCGAGCGCGGGAAGCTGGCGAGCGTCTCGCCTGGTGCCGGGTCGAGGCTCTCGAACGTCTCGCGGCTCTCGGCTTCGAGCCTCTCGCCGCCGATCCGGTTCGCGAACGTCTCGGTTCCGCTCGCCGCCACCGGGCCGATCCTACTCGGGAGCCTCGGTCTCCGGGAAGGTCCCCGGAACGCGCGCGCGGCGCCGGTCTCGCAGCTCGCGCTGCTCGCCCTCCCCGGGCGCGCTCCTCCGGTCGGGGCCGTCCCGCCGATCGACGATGACGGTCACGTTCGGGTTGTCCTGGTAGTACTCGACCATCTTCTCGTAGAGCTCGCCCTCGAGCTCGCGGGGGATGACGCAGTAGATCATCAGAGCTTGGGGATGCTGGGCAGGAGCCGTCCGTCGGTCTCGATGCGGGCGTTCCAGTGCCGGAAGCTCTCCTCCAGCTCGGACAGCTCGTGACCCCGCTCGGCGAGCCGAACCGGCTGCGCCGACTCGGGCAGCACGCGGTACTGGTACCAGGAGATGTCCCACGCGATGGTGACGACGAGCTCGCCGCTCACCCCCGAGAGCGGAACGATGCTCACCTTCGGCTCGCCCAGGCTCTTCGCGATTCCTCCGACGGTGCGGCGGAACGCGCTCGCGTTGAAGAGCTCCGCCGCCTCCACCATCGCGAGCTCCGGCTCCGAGAGGCGGCGGAGGAACGGCTCGGCCACGACCGTCTCGTCGGACCCGGCGCGGCGCGGCTCGAACAGCGAGCCGAGGCTGAGCCGCTTGCGCCGCCGCTCGCTCGAGACCGTGAGCGTGGTCGGACTGCCCTCCTTCAGCCAGCCGTGCTCGGCCGCAGCCTCCTGGCAGAGCGGGCAGACGTCGACGAGGTCCGCGCCGGGCTGGGGAGCGAATCGCGTCGCCCGCTCGCCGAGGAGCAGCGTCCGCTCGCAGATCGCGCACGTCCGCGTGACGGCGTTTCGCGTGACGCGCATGGCGCTCGACTATAGCCCACGCGAAACGGGCTCTGACTCTGCTAACGTCCTCTTACATGTGTGAATTACATGTATATGCGGATGAGTTGTGAGGCACCGCCGCGGCCACCGGTCCCGCTGTCGCACCGAAGCCGATGCCTGGCGGGTGCGGGCGCGGGTCGAGCGTTTCGCCGAGCCCGCGCTGCTGCTCCTCCTCCGCGAGCGCCCGACCCACGGCTATGAGCTGCTCGAGCAGCTCCCCGACCTGCTCGGCGAGCGGGTGGACATGGGCAACCTCTACCGCGTCCTGCGCTCGCTCGAGCACGACGGCATCGTCCTCTCCACGTGGAACGCCGACTCCCCCGGGCCCGCTCGGCGGAGCTACGAGCTGACGGACTCGGGTCGCAGGTTGCTCGACGAATGGGTGGTCGCCCTCGGCGACGCCCGGGACTCGATCTCGGAGTTTCTAGCCCGCTACGAGGAAAGGAGGTGACACATGTGCCACGGACACAGAGAGCACGGCCACCGGCGCGGCTTCGCCCGCTTCGGCAACCGTGAGGAGTGGCTGAGCCGGCTCGAGCGCTACCAGCGCGACCTCGAGCAGGAGCTCGCCGACGTCTCCGACGTGATCAAGCGTCTGCAGGACACCCCGCAGGAGACGGCCACGGCCTAGCCGAGCGTCGCGCAGGCGCCCGGCGTCACTCGCGCCGGGCCTGCGCGCGCTCGCTGCTGGGACTGCACGTCGCTCAGACCCGGGCCTCCTCCCGCTCCTTCCTCGTCTCCTGGATCAGCCGCTGCGCGATGTGCGCCGGCACCTCCTCGTAGCGGAGGAAGTGCATGTGGTAGTCGCCGCGCCCGCCCGTGAGCGAGGTCAGGGTCTGCGCGTACGTGAGGATCTCGGCCATCGGCACCTCCGCGCGGATCGCCGTCATCCCGCCCTGCGGCTCCATCCCGTGCAGCCGGCCGCGGCGGGAGTTGAGATCGCCGTTGACGGCGCCGACCGACTCGTCGGGGACGCTCACCTCCACCTCCATGATCGGCTCGAGCAGCACGGGGTCGGCCTTCTCGTAGGCGGCCTTGAAGGCCATCGAGCCGGCGATCTTGAACGCCATCTCCGACGAGTCGACCGTGTGGTACGAGCCGTCGACGAGCTGCACGCGCACCCCCTGTACGGGCGCCCCGGCCAGCTCGCCGTGGATCATCGCCTCCTGGATGCCCTTGTCGACCGCCGGGCGGAAGCTCTGCGGAATCACGCCGCCGACGATCTTGTCCACGAACTCGTAGCCGGTGTGGTCCTCGAGCGGCTCCACGAGGATGTGACAGTCGCCGAACTGCCCGCGCCCGCCGGTCTGCTTCTTGTACCTGCCCTGGGCGCGCGCCTGGCTCCGGATCGTCTCGAGGTACGGCACGCGCGGCTGGTGCAGCTCGACCTCGGTCCCGAAGCGGCGCTTCAGACGCTCCACCGCGACCTCGACGTGCATCTGCGAGAGCCCCGACAGGAGCTGCTCGCCGGTCTGCTGGTCGCGCCGGAGGACGAGCGTCGGATCCTCCTCGCTGAGCCGCCGGAGCGCGGTGGCCACCTTCTCCTCGTCGCCCTTCGCCTTCGGCGTCACGGCGAAGCTCATCACCGGCTCGGGGAAGCCGAGATCGGGGAGCTCGACCTCGCGGTCGGCGTCGAGGAGCAGGTCGCCCGTCATCGTCTCCTTCAGCTTGGCCACCGCTCCGATGTCGCCCGCCCCGAGCTCCTCGGCCTGCGAGTGCTCCTTCCCCTGCATGAGCAACAGGTGGCCCACCCGTTCCTTCGCGTGCGCCCGCGCGTTCACCACCGTCGAGTCGCCGGCGACCGTGCCGCTCAGGACGCGGAAGACGTTGATCCGGCCGGCGAAGGGATCCGCGATCGTCTTGAAGACGAAGACCGCCGTGCCCTCGCCGTCGGCCTCGACGGCCGCAGCCTTGTCGGCGGGCGAGCAGACGCCCTCCACGAGCAGGTCGAGCAGGGCCGTGGTGCCGAGGTTCTTCGAAGCGACGCCGCAGGCGACTGGGAAGAGCTCGCCGCGGGTGACGGCGTCCTTCAGCGCATGGGCGATCTCGTCGGTCGGGATCTCCTGGCCCTCGAGGGAGCGCTCCATCAGCCCCTCGTCCGTCTCGACGACCGCGTCAAGGAGCTGTTCGTGCAGGCGGTCGACCTCGCCCTGCAGCTCGGGCGGGATCGGGGCCGACGCGCCCTCCCGCGCGCCGTCAGGGCTCGAGTAGGCCCGCATGTGCAGGAGGTCGACGACCCCGGTCAGCTCGTGCTCGCTCCCGATCGGGAGGTGCACGGCGACACAGCGGTCGGAGAGCTGCGAGCGGATCGCCTCGAGGGTGCGGGCGAAGTCGGCGCGCTCCCGGTCGAGCATGTTCACGAAGAGCACGCGCGAGAGGCCGAGCTCGTCCGCCCGCTGCCAGACGCGGCTCGTCTGCACCTCGACGCCCATCACGCCGCTGAGGACGAAGAGGGCGCCCTCGACCACCCGCAGCGCCGCGATGCCGTCGCCCTGGAAGCCCGGGTCTCCCGGGGTGTCGATCAGGTTCAGCTTCGCCCCCTGCCACTCGAGGTGGCAGAGCGACGCCGACAGCGACATCCGCCGTTTGTGCTCCTCCTCGTCCCAGTCGGAGACCGTCGAGCCGGCCTCGACCGTGCCGAGCCGGTTGATCGCCCCGGACTGGAAGAGCATCGCCTCGACGAGCGAGGTCTTTCCCGTACCGCGGTGACCGACGACGGCGACATTCCGGATCTGCGCGGGCTCGACTGGCATGCGTCTGACTCCCTCCTCGGCGCGTTTTCCCGATCTTAACCGGCTTCGAAAGCCGGTCTCGGCGCCGAGATCAGCTCTCGAAGGCGGCCGGCACCGCCGCGCCGCCGAGGCGGGACTTCAGCCGCAGGATGGCCTTGGTGTGGAGCTGCGAGATGCGCGACTCCGTCACGCCGAGCACCTCGCCGATCTCGCGCAGGGTCAGCTCCTCGTAGTAGTAGAGCGTGACCACGAGCTTCTCCCGCTCGGGCAGGCGCGAGATCGCCTCGCCGATCGCCTCCTTCTGCTCGACCTGGGCGAGGGCCGACTGCGGCTCGGGGCCCTGCGTGTCCTCGATCGTGTCGATCAGCGCGACCTGGTCGCCTCCGCTCGTGCTCACCGCCCAGAGCTCGTCGAGGGCGGCGATCGAGGAGCGGGAGATCTGAGACAGGCTCTCGTCGAGCTCTTCCTGCGTGATCCCGAGCTTGCCCGCGATCTCCTCGTCGGTGGGGGCCCGCATGAGCCGGCGCTCGAGCTCCGCGACCGCCCGCTCGATGTCGCGTGCCCGCGAGCGAACCGAGCGCGGCACCCAGTCGAGCGAGCGCAGCTCGTCGATGATCGAGCCCTTGATGCGCGCGATCGCGTACGTCTCGAACTTGACGTCGCGATCGGGGTCGTAACGCTCGATCGCGCCGATCAGGCCGAGCAGGCCGTACGAGACGAGGTCGCCCTCGTCGACGTGCGCCGGCAAGCCGCTGCCGAGCCGTCCGGCCACGTACTTCACGAGCGGCGCGTACGTCAGGATGAGCCGGTCGCGAAGCTTCTGGTCGCTCGGGTTGCGGCGGTAGACGCGCCACAGTGTCTGCGTGTCGTCGACGGCCACGACTAGAGAATACGGGGTGGGGCTGCGGTTTCCTCAGGGCCGCGGGCGCAGAGCCCGCAGCGCGAGACCGCACATCCAGAGCGCGAGCGCGGCCGCCGCGAAGACGACCACCCAGACGCGCGCGCTGACGGCGGCCGCCGCGATCCCCGCGAACACGAGCGTCAGGAACAGAAAGAGCGCGCCGAGCGCGCGCCGCTGCGAGGACGCGGGCACGGCGCGGACTCTATTCGTCGTCCAGCGCCTCCTCGCGCTCACCCTCGTCGTCGCCGTACCCCTTGCCGACCTGCCGCTCGAGCAGCTCGTCGGTGGACTTGTCGCCCTCCTCGGGCGGTTGCTCCTGCTCGTGTTCGCTCATGCGCGGGAGGATGCCCGATCCGCCGCGAGTACAATCGTCCCCGCGAACCGAGGGGCGTAGCTCAACTGGCAGAGCACCGGTCTCCAAAACCGGGGGTTGCAGGTTCGAGTCCTGCCGCCCCTGTGG
>JBBSIG010000119.1:0-7835 GCA_038232215.1 Gaiellales bacterium
CCCCTCGGGCACGAGCTGCTCGACGTCCTCGACGTCTCCCTGGAAGTAGCGGTCCTTCGAGAAGCCGCGGGCGCGCATCGCTCCGAGCGAGCCCATGCCGCGGTACTCCTTGAAGCGCTCGCCGTGCTGCAGGATCACCTCTCCGGGACTCTCGTCCACGCCGGCGAGAAGCGAGCCGGCCATGATGGAGTCGGCCCCGGCCGCGATCGCCTTGGCGACGTCGCCCGAGGAAGTGATACCTCCGTCGGCGATCACCGGCACGCCGTGCTGGGCCACCGCCTCGGCGCAGTCGTGGACGGCGGTGACCTGTGGAACCCCGACTCCCGCGACGACCCGGGTCGTGCAGATCGTGCCCGGCCCCACCCCGACCTTGACGGCGTCTGCGCCGGCCTCGACGAGCGCCTGCGCCGCTTCGCCCGTCGCGATGTTGCCGGCGATCAGCTCCACGTCGAAACGCGACCTGATCCGGCGGACCATCTCGGCGACTGCCACGGAGTGCCCGTGCGCCGTGTCCACGACGAGCACGTCGGCGCCTGCTTCGACGAGCGCTCCAGCGCGTCTGAAGGCGTCCGCCCCCACGCCGACCGCGGCGCCAACCCGCAGACGTCCCTGCTCGTCCTTCGTCGCGAGCGGGAACTCGATTCGCTTCTGGAGATCCTTGACCGTGATCAGTCCCCTCAGCCTGCCCGCCGCGTCGACGACCGGCAGCTTCTCGATCTTGTTCCGGTGCAGGATCTCCCGAGCCTCGGCGAGCGTCGTCCCGACGGGGGCGGTCACGAGGCCCGAGCTCGTCATGAGACTCGCCACCGGTTGCCGCGTATCGCTCTCGAAGCGCAGGTCCCGGTTCGTGAGGATGCCGACCAGCCGCTCCCCGTCGTCGACGATCGGAACACCGGAGATCTGAAGCCGCGACATCAGGGCAAGAGCGTCCGCGACGAGGTCGCCGGGACGCAGGGTGACCGGCTCCACGATCGTCCCGGACTCCGAGCGCTTGACCTTGTCGACCTCGGCCACCTGCTCCTCGATCGAGAGATTGCGGTGCACGACGCCGAGCCCGCCCGCCCGCGCGAGCGCGATCGCGAGCCGAGCCTCCGTCACCGTGTCCATCGCAGCGGAGACGATCGGGATCGCCAGCTCGATCCGGCGCGTCAGCCGGGTGGCCGTGGAGACGTCGTTCGGGAGGACATGCGACTCGGCGGGCACGAGCAGCACGTCGTCGAACGTGAGTCCTTCCTTCGCAAACTTGCTCTCGAGCTCGAGCAGGCGGCCGATCTCAGCGCGTCCCAGCTCGAGGCTCATCGGAACACGCTAGCACCGCCGGCCGACGACGCCTTCACGACTCGGAGACGAGAGGCTCCAGCTCCTCGAGCTCGACACCGCCGCCCAGGCGGCCTCCCTCGCGCGGGTCGAACTGTCCGGCGCCGAGCTCGAGCGTCGACGCCGCGGCGGCGCCGACCGCGCTGCGGAGCGCCTCGTCGAGCGACCTCTTGGACAGACGTGCGGCGACGAAACCCGCGAGCAGCACGTCGCCCGCGCCGACCGCCGAGAGCGGGTCGATCTTGGGAGCCGACGCGTGGAAGTAGCGCGGCTCCCGCTCCTCGCGGAGACGCGCGAAACACCCCGACTCCTGGCTGATCAGCACGTTGCGGGCGCCGAGCTCGGCAATGTCGTCGAGCGCCATCATGAAGTCCTCATGGTCGTGGAACTCCTGCCCCACGAGCCCCTCGGCCTCGCGCTGGTTCGGCGAGACGAGGTTGGGGCCGGCCTCGGTGCCGAGACGGAGTGGCTCGCCCTCCGAGTCGAGCACGGTCACGACGTGACGCCGATTGAGATCGCGGATCGCCTCGGCGTAGAAGTCCGGCGCGACTCCACGCGGAAGCGACCCGGCGAAGACGACGGAATCGGCGCCGCGGGAGAGGTAGTGGATCTTCTCGAGCAGCAGCTCGAGCTCCTCCGGCTCGACGTGGGGGCCCCACTCGTTGATCTCCGTGTATGTCCCGCCCGTCGAGTCGACGACGGCGGTCGTCGTCCGCGAGTCGTCGGCGATGCGCACGAAGTCGTTCAGGATCGCCTCGTTCGTCAGCTCCTCGACGATGCGCACACCCGTGCTGCCGCCCGCGAGACCGGTTGCGACGACAGGGACCTCGAGACGCTTGAGAGCGCGCGCGATGGTGACGCCCTTCCCGCCCGCGAGCGTCAATCCGTGACTCGCGCGATGGCGCTGCCCGCGCTGGAAGTTCGGCACGGTCAGCGTGCGGTCGATCGCCGCGTTCAGCGTCACGGTGACGATCACGACACGAGTCCGATCAGGTGGTGGGCGGTGCGCCCGGCATACCAGGCGACGCGCTTCCGCATCCCCGGCGTCGCCACCGCGCGGGCGGCGACAAGCGGTCGCTCGCCGATCATGCGTCCACGTGCGTAGACGCGCACGACGCCGAGCCGCTGGCCCCGGCGAACCGGGAGCCTGACCACGTCCGGGGCGACGACGCGCTCGGTCACGGTGCTATCCACCCGCACCGCGCTCAGCAACGGGGCGCGCGCGAGCAGCGGCAGCCGCGCGAGCCCCCATCCCGTCTCAGCTCGCGCATACACGCGGTGCCTCTCGACCACCGGCACGAGGCGGTAGCGATCGAGCCCCCAGCTGAGCAGAGCAGCGAGATCGCGGTTTCGCTGCGCGCGCGACGGGCTGCCGAGGAGCGTCGCGTAGATCGTGTAGCCCCGTCCCTGGACGGCAGCGACCTGGCACCAGCCGGCCGCGGAGGTGTGACCCGTCTTTACCCCGAGGAGGCTCGGAAAGGTTGCGAGCAGATCGTTCCACGTGTGCAGGGTCCGACCCCCCGAGATGCGCGCGGTCGACCGGCGGACGATCGCGCGCACGAGCGGCCGGTGCATCAGCACGCGGGCGAGCAGCGTGACGTCGCGCGCGCTCGAGACGTGCCCGAAGGCGTCGAGGCCGTCGGGGCGGACGAAGTGCGTCTCGCGCAGACCGAGCTCGCGTGCGCGTCGGTTCATGAGCGCCACGAAGACGGCCCGGTTGCCGCCGCCCACGTGGTCGGCGAGCGCGTCCGCTGCGTCGTTGGCGCTCTGGATCAACGCCGCCTCGACGAGCTCTCGCACCGATAGCCGCTCGCCCACGCGCAGACGGATGCTCGACTCCCCGACTGACGCGGCGGCCGCAGTCACGGTGACGACGTCGGTCGGCTTCGCGCGCTCGAGCGTCACGAGCACCGTCATCAGCTTCGTGATGCTCGCGATCGGGACGCTCCGGCGTGCGGCTCGCCCGGCGAGCACCTCACCCGTCGCCGCGTTCTCGACCACGTACGCGCGCGCCGTCACGCCGGGCGGCGCGGCCTGCGCAGGGGCCGCGACGGCGAGAGCGACGGCGACCGCGGCCAGCCGGAGCTTCACGGGCCCCACGCTACCGGACGCGGATGCGCTGCCCCACCTGGAGCATCGTGGAGTCGACGCCCGGGTTCAGCACCCGCAGGCGCTCGACGGTCGTGCTCGTCTTGCCGGCCACGATCTCGAACGTGTCGCCGGCGACGATGGTGTAGAAGCGCCTCGCTCTGCGCGGCTTGCTCCGCCGCTCGGCGGTCGACGTCGTCGGTTCCACGGTGGCCGCGGTCGCCGTCCTGGCGATCGTCGGAGCGGTCGTCGTCGTCCGGGCCGGCTCGCGCTGGAGACCCGCCCGGACGAGGAGCACGGCCACCGTGACGGCGGCGAGAAAGGCCGCAGGCGCGCCCAGTCGCGCGAGCCCGCGGCGGCTCACCAGCCCGAGACGGCCCACACCTCGCGCGCGAGCCTCGCTGCCTCGGCGCCCGCGGCCGTGCGCCAGTCGGCACCCGAGCCGCGAAAGGCATAGATGACCGCGCGGGAGGCGGACACGAGCGCGCTCGCCGGACCGCTGGTGAAGGCACGCGCGACGTCCGCCGGAGTCGCTCCCTGCGCGCCGACCCCGAGGAGCAGGAGAATCGAGGCAGGCAGCAGCCGCCGGGCCTCGCCGATCGCCCGCGGATAGGTCGCCCCGACGACCGCGCCCACGCTCGAGAGCCCGCCCTCCCCGAGGATGTCCTCACCCCACTCGCGCACGAGGAGAGCCACCTGCTGCCATAGAGGGCGGCCGTTCGAGAGCACCAGGTCCTGCACGTCCACGCCGCCGGGGTTCGACGTCTTGACCAGGCAGAAGAGACCAGCGTCGTGTCGCCTGCAGGCGAGCAGGAAGGGCTCGAGCGAGTCGCGGCCGAGGTAGGGGCTGACCGTCATCGAGTCCGCGAGCGGGCGTCCGTCCTCGCCCGGCTCGAGGAAGGCGGCTGCATACGCGCGAGCCGTAGAGCCGATGTCGCCGCGCTTGGCGTCGGCGATCACGAGCAGCCCGGCTCCCCTCGCGTAGGCACAGACCTCCTCGAGAGCCCGGATCCCGTGCGCGCCGAGCGCCTCGAAGAAGGCGAGCTGGGGCTTCACCCCCAGGGCGTGCGGCGCCACCGCGTCGACGATCCCGCAGCAGAACCGAGCGTAGGCGTCGGCGGCCTGGGCCCGGCCGAGGTGGGCGTCACCGCGAACCTCGACCGGCAGGAGGTCGAGCTGCGGATCGAGCCCGACCACGAGCTGACTCCGCTTCAGCTCCACCGCCTCGGCGACGCGGTCGGCGAACGGCGCCCTCGTGAGCGAGGCATTCGCTTGGGCGTCCCGGGCCACCTTCGCAGAGCTTACGGGCCCACGCCCGCCGAGGGGTCCGAGAAGCCCGAGGGCCGCGTATCGCGGCCCTCGGGGACGTCTCGCGAGTAGCGTCCGTGCTGCCGCCGTCGAGGCGCGCCGGGCGCTCCTCGACACCTAGCTCCCGCGAACGGCCGCCTTCAGCTGGCTGCCGGCGGAGAAGCGCGGCACCGTCGCCGCCGCGATATGCACCTTCTGCCCGGGGTTGCGCGGGTTGACGCCCTCACGGGCCGCCCGCTTCTGCGTCGTGAACTTTCCGAACCCGGTGAAGGCCACGTCCTCGCCCTTCTTGAGCGTGTCGGTGATCACCTCGAGAAAGGCGTCGACCGCCTTTCCCGCATCGCGCCTCGAGAGGTCGCTCCTGGACGAGATCTGCTCGACGAACTCCTGTTTGGTCACGTACCTCTCCCTCTGTTGACGATCGAACCCACGGCGGAGGAGCCTAACAGGGTGATCGGACTGGCTCAACCATGCGGGTTTGCGGCACTTTTTCCGGCCGCGAGCACCTCTGCAGCCCCAAACAGTGGCCGCAAGGCGACCGCGTGGCGGGCAAGCGCGTCCACACCGCCCTCCTCCCGATCCACGACGCAGACGGCGGTGCGACAGACGAGGCCGGCCTCCCGGAGGGCCCCGACGGCGTCGAGCAGCGCTCCCCCGGACGTGACGACGTCCTCGACGAGACAGACGGTCTCGCCGGGCTCGAACTCGCCCTCGAGGCGCCGGCCGGTGCCATAGTCCTTGGCGGCCTTGCGGACGATCAGGAACGGCAGCCCCGACGCGAGCGAGCCCGCCGCGGCGAGGGCGACCGCTCCGAGCTCGGGCCCCGCCAGCCGGACGGCGTCGGGCTCGTGCGTCGCCACGGCCGCGGCGATCCGCTCGCCGAGCGCCCCCAGCAGCTCCGGCCGCGTCTCGAAGCGATACTTGTCGAGGTAGTAGCGGGAGCGCCGGCCCGAGCGGAGGACGAAATCGCCCTCGAGGTACGCGTGCTCGCGGAGCTTTGCCCGGAGCTCGTCCGTCGTCATCCGCCCGAGCGGGCGGAGCGAAGCGCCTCCCGGCCGAGCGAGAGCAGGGCAGTGGCCCCCGAAGCGCCCTCTTCCAGCGAGACCATGGAGCCGTCGTCGTAGTACAGGTCGACGCGCTCGCGCCGGCGGGCAGAGCCGCGGCGGACGAGCGAGAGCGCGGCGAGCGCGGCCCCGCACAGCGAGAGCAGCACGAGGAGCCTACGCATCGGCATCCCCGTTCGACGTCGCGGCTGGCGCCTTGCCGGGCTTCCGCTTTCGCTTGGGCTTGACGGGCTCCGGCTCTTGCTCCTCCGGCTCCGGCTCACCCAGGGCGAGATCGTGCAGACAACTCTTCAGGTCGTAGAAGACGAGGCCGACGGTCGGTTCCGGCGAGGTCACCGCCGCGATGGAGTGCTCGGCCGACCGCACGACGAAGACGCTGCCGTCGAGCATCGCCACCTCGAGCTGCGAGAGGGTCTCCCCCCCGCCGCCCGACCCGGCGGCAGCCGCTTCGTCGAGCAGCTTCAGGGCCGCCTCGGCGAGCTTCCTCGAGCGCCCCTCGTCGGGCATCGTCGAGGCCGTGAGCTCACCGTCTTGCCCGAGCAGGACGGCCGCCTCGATCTGCGACGAGATCTCCGTCAGGTCGGCGAGCGCCCGGGCCGCGTCCATGCGCGCGACGCTAACACAGCCCATACTCCGGCCGTGCGCAGGCGGAGGAAACGGCGACTCGTGCAGAAGTTCTTCGCGGACCGCGGCACGCATCTCGCGGCGATGATCGCCTACTTCGCGCTGCTCTCCTTCCTACCACTCACGTTTCTCGCGCTGGCGCTACTCGGCCTCGCGGGGCGTCAGGACGAGTCGAGCTTTCTCGTCACGGAGCTCAAGCGCACCTTCCCGGGCAGCTCGGTCTCGAGCATCGTCAGTCTCGTGGAGAAGGTCCGCGAGAACGCGCGCACGCTCGGGATCGTCGGGGGCGCCTTCCTGCTCTGGACCTCGCTCTCGCTGTTCAGCGTGCTCGAGTCGGCGTTCAACATCGTCTACGGCCGTCCCAACCGCTCGTTCCTCCGCGGGAAGGTGGTTGCGGTCGTGTTGATGCTCGGCTCGTTGACGACGCTGTTCGTGGCGCTCCTGGCGGGCTCCGTCGGGACGGTCGTCCTACGCCGCTACGCGCCGAGCTTCATCGGCAATGCGTACGTCGCCTACGTGCTCTCCGTGATCGTGTCGATGGCGGGCGTCTTCTTGTTTCTCGTCTCGGTCTACTACGCGCTCACGAACGTGCGGGTGAGCGTGCGCGAGGTCCTCCCGGGCGCGATCTTCGCGACCGTGCTGCTCGAGGCGACCTTCCAGGTGCTGCCGATCTACGTCCGCTTCTCGAACCTGAACCCGACTCTCCGTGCCTTCGGGCCTCCGGCGCTCCTGCTCGTCTGGCTGTACGTGATGGCGAACGTGATCGTCTTCGGCGCCGAGATCAACTGGTGGCGCTACCGGTCTCGCGACGAGCGCGAGCACGAGGAGGCCCACGGACTGGCCTAAGAGCTCCAAGCAACAGACTGTTACTTGGTCGGAGGGGCCGGTCCGCTCCGCTTCTGGCGCGCGAGAGTCACCAGCAGGTCTCGCGCCGCGCGGGCTCGGTGGGAGCTCTGCGACTTCCAGCCGTCTCCGAGCTCCGCGATCGTGCGCTGCTCGCCTTCGGGCACGAAGATCGGGTCGTAGCCGAACCCCTCTGAGCCACGGGGCTCCGGAGCGATGCGACCGCTGAGCGTTCCTGTGCCCCGGTACTCCACGGACCCGGGCGAGAGACAGACGAGCTCGCAGACGTACCTAGCGCCGCGGCCGCCCCTCCCGACTTCCCGCAGCGCGCCGAGGAGCGCGGGCACCGGCTCCACCGCCCAGCGCGCCGACTCGATCCCGGGCCGACCTCCGAGCCCGTCGACCTCGAGCCCAGAGTCCTCGCCGAGCATCCAGAGCTCCGGATCGCCCGTGCGACGCCCGAAGCGAGCCTTCGCGCGTGCGTTCTCGTAGTAGGTCTGGCCGTTCTCGGGGGGATACCCGTCAGCCTCGAGGAGCTCCAGCCGCCAGCCGGGCAACGCGCGGGCGAGCTCCGCGAGCTTGTGCTCGTTC
>JBBSIG010000120.1:0-7800 GCA_038232215.1 Gaiellales bacterium
TAGGTGGGATCGTCCGAGATCGCGACCCGGTCGCCCGGTCCGGCGAAGGCGCGCGCGCAGAGGAGGAGGAGGTCGTCCGCGCCCGCGCCGAGGACGACGTTCTCGGGCTCGGCGCCGGCGTACTCGGCGATCGCCGCGTGGATGCCGTCGTAGCCCCCGTGCGGATAGGTGTTGATCTCCGCGAGCGGGCCCGCGATCGCGCCCGGGCGCGAGGAAGGGAGCGGCCGGGGCGCGACATTGCCGTCGAAGCGCACGATCTGGACGGGGTCCAGGCCGCTCGCGCGGGCGAGGTCGGCCGTGGACGGCGCCCACCCGTACGGGGTGAAGGCGGGCGAGAGCGCTCTCATCGCGCGACCGCCCGCGCGTGCGCGGGCATTCCCTCGGCTGCCGCGAGCGCCTCGACCACCGGCCGCAGGCGGGCCAGCCCCGCCGGGGTCACCCGCTGCACGGTGACCGGCTTCAGGAAGGCCTCGAGGCCGAGCCCGCCGACGGCGCGCGCCCACCCTCCGGTGGGCAGGACGTGGTTGCCGCCGGTCGCGTAGTCGCCGGCCGCGACGGAGGACGAGGCTCCCACGAACACGGCGCCCGCGTTGCGAACGCGCGGGGCCAGCGCCTCGGCGTCCTCGCCGAGCAGCAGGAGGTGCTCGGGCGCGAGCCGCTCGACCGCTGCCAGGGCCGCCTCGGCGTCGCCGTCCAGCTCGAGCAGCCGGCACACCGAGTCGGCGCCGTGCTCGCCCTGCGCCGCCAGCTCGAGCGCCGCGGCCTCCCGGTCCGCGCCCGTTCCCGCGAGGACGACGATCTCCGACGGCCCTGCGGGCAGGTCGATCGCCACGTCCCGGGAGACGAGGAGCTTCGCCTCGTTGACGAAGGCGCCGCCCGGGCCGACCAGCTTGTCGACCCGCTCGATCGACTCGGTGCCGTAGGCGAGCGCGGCGACCGCCGGAGGGCCGCCGAGCGCCCATACCTCCTCCACCCCGAGCGCCTCGGCGGCCGCCGCCACGAGGCCGGCTCCCGCGGGCGGGGTGGCGACGGCGACCCGGCGAACACCAGCGACGAGAGCGGGCACGGCGCACATGACGAGCGTCGAGACGAGCCCGCGCGGAACGTAGATCCCGACCGAGTCGAGCGGCTTCCAGCGGCGCTCGAGCCGGACGCCCGGTGCGGGCTCGAGGCGGACGTCACTCGGCCGCTGCACCTCGTGCCAGGCGCGTACGCGGCCGGCGAGCTCGAGCAGCTCCTCCACGGGCAGCCCGGCTTCGGGCTCGGCGCGGGCCGGCACGGCGCCATCCAGCCGCTCCGCCCACTCGCGGAGCGCCGCGTCGCCGCGCTCGCGCACGTCCCGGACGATCGCCGGGACGTCGCTCATGCGAGCATCCGCTCGACGGGGACGAGCAAGATCGCCGACGCTCCGGCAGCCTCCAGGCGCGGCAGCAGCCGCCATACCTCGGCGGCCGGGACGAGCGCGTGAACCGCGACCATGCCCGGCTCGGCGAGGGGGAGGACGCTGGGCGCCCGCGAGCCGGGAACGAGCTCGCAGATCGTCTCCAGAGCCGACTCGGGAGCGTTCAGCATCAGGTAGCGGGCCCCCCGGGCGGCGACGACGCTGCCGAGCACGCTAGCGAGCTGCCGCGTGCCGAGCGACGGCATGGACGGGCCGACGAGCACGGCTTGCGACGAGAAGAGCGCGCCGAGCGAGCGCAGCCCGTTCGTCCGGAGCGTGTTGCCGCTCGAGACCAGGTCGACGATCGCGTCGGCGAGGCCGAGGCGAGGGGCGACCTCCACCGAGCCCGTCACGTCGACGAGCTCGACGTCGATCCCGCTCGCGGTGAGCAGCTCGCGCGTGAGCCGCGGGTAGACGGTCGCCACCCGCGCCCCGGCGAGCTGCTCGAGCGAGCGGACGGACGACTCCGCGGGCACGGCGGCCTCGAGCGTGCAGGAGCCGAACCCGAGCTCGAGCAGCTGCGAGACGCGGGCTCCGCGCTCGCGCACGAGGTCGGCACCGGTGATCCCGCAGTCGACCACGCCGTCCTGGACGTACTCCGGCACGTCCGCCGCCCGGACGAGCAGCACCTCGACCGCGGCGTTCCGGCAGGGGAAGGCGAGCGCCCGCT
The DNA here is from genome assembly GCA_038232215.1 of Gaiellales bacterium. Lineage (GTDB taxonomy): Bacteria > Actinomycetota > Thermoleophilia > Gaiellales > Gaiellaceae > JBBSIG01. Next base: position 2,112 of record JBBSIG010000120.1, read on the forward strand.
CTCCGGGCTCCTCCGGGCCCAGGCCGGCGTCGTCGAGCAGCGACACCGCGGGCTCGCGCAGCCGCCCCTTCGCCGGGAGGGCGACCTTCAGCGGGCCTTCCGCTTCTCGATCGCGAGGCGGTAGCCACCCTCCCCGTGGCGCAGCCAGTGCGCCACGCGCGTCACCGTCGTCGTCGACGCGCCCGTCCGCCTGCTCACCTCGTGGTAGGGGAGTCCCCGGTCGACGAGGCGCGCCGCCTGCCAGCGGTGCGCCATCGCCTCCAGCTCGGCCAGCGTGCACAGGTCGCGGAAGAAGCGCTCCGCCTCGCCGATCGTCTCGAGTGAGAGGATCGCCTCGAACAGCTCCTTCGTCTCCCGCGTCCGCCATGCGTGCGGCCTGTTCGCCATAGCTGCTCATGTTACCATGCTAACATGAGCGTCGAGGCTCTGCTCGGCTCCGGGCGACGGCTCCAGGTCATTCCGGCCGTCGACGTACTCGGAGACGAAGCGGTGCGCCTCACGCAGGGCGACTACGGGCGTGTCAGCGTCCGTGCAGGCGACCCGGTCGAGCTCGTCCGCCGCTTCGCCGCGCTCCGACCCCCGTTCCTGCACGTCGTCGATCTCCAGGCGGCTCGCGCCGGCGGCGTTCGTCCCGGGTACGTCGCCCGGCTGGCGGAGGTCGCCGGCCCGGTGCGCCTCCAGGTCGCGGGCGGCGTCCGCTCGCCGGAGGACGCGCTCGCGCTCGTCGAGGCCGGTGCCGCACGAGTCGTCGTGGGCACGGCCGCGTTCGCCGGTCCGGGCGCGCTCGCACCGTACGTCGACGCGCTCGCCTCGCGGCTCGTCGTCGCGGTCGACGTCCGCGGCGGCCGGCTCGCCGTCTCCGGGTGGCGCCGCGAGACGGCGCTCGGGCTCGAGGAGGCGATCGAGCGCTGCGGAGCGGCCGGGGTGGCCCGCCTCGCCTGCACGGCGATCGAGCGCGACGGCACGCTGACCGGCCCCGATCTCGAGCTGCTCGCCCGAGCCCGCGCGCTGACCGACCTGCCCCTCCTCGCCGCGGGCGGCATTCGCTGCGCCGCCGATCTGGACGCGCTGGAGGAGCTCGGGCTGGAGGGTGCGATACTCGGGCGGGCACTGCTCGGCACGAGGTCCGCGGCGCCGCCGATCAACCGTCCAGAGGAGCCGGACGCGCCCGATCCCGCCTGAGTCGGGCTCGTCGCCGCGCTGCTGCCTCGAAGATGCGGGCGCGCAGCGCCGCCAGCACCGCCTCGAGCGTCGCCTCGCCGCCGGCCCGGTCGAGGATCGTGCGCTCCCCGACCACCCCGATCGCCAGGTCGGCGGTCTCGGGCTCGAGCTCCCGATAGGGCAGGACGAGCGCCGCGCCGGCTCCCCGCTGCAAGACGAGGTTGTGGAGGTACAGCAGGTTGGCGGTGACGATCCACTCGTCCGCGGGCTCGGACTCGACGGGGCGCTTCCCAGCGTCCACGGGGTCGGCGGCGACGTAGCGGACGTCCCCCACCCCGGTGAACTCGATGGCGGCTCGGCACATCGAGCACGGCTGCTGGGAGCTCCAGAGGACGCAGTCGGACAGGTCGTGCGCGGTGGCGATCTCGGCGAGCGCGTTCAGCTCGGCATGAGCGAGGGCGGTGCCCTGCAGCGCTCCCTCGCCGCCCGGCGGGTCGTGGGCGCGGTTCCGTCCCTCGCCGAGGACGAGGCCGTCCGCGTCCGTCACGACCGAGCCGACCCCGAGGCCTCGACGTGACAGCGAGACGAGGCCGAGCTCCAGACACCGCAGGAACCCCGGCTCCAGCGCCGGCCACGCGTCTCCGAGCCCGGTCGATCCGGGGTGTCCCATCGCCCGAGGATATGCGCGCTTCCGTCACGGGCGGCCTTGCTCCGGCGACGGAGGAGCTGATAGTGTCGCGCGCGATGTTCCTCCAGGGCTGACACCTCACTCGCCGCGCCGCGCGGTCGTTCCACCGTGTGCGCGCCCGTCCGTGTCCCGCCGAGCCGTTCCGCTGGAGCATCGCATGATCGCCGTCGAGGTCCACAACCTGCGCAAGGAGTTCGTCCGCCGCGACGGCGGTAAGCGCCTGCGCAAGCGCCGTAGGCGGGTTCCGGCGCTCCACGGCGTCACCTTCGAGATCGAGCGTGGCGAGTGCGTCGCCGTCCTCGGGCAGAACGGCTCCGGCAAGTCGACGCTCGTTCGCCTGCTGTCGACGTTGCTCCTGCACGACGGGGGCAGCGCGCGCGTCTTCGGCCACGACGTCTTCACCGACACCCGCGCCGTGCGGCGCCTCGTCAACCGCGTCTCGGTCGAGGCCTCCTTCTTCAAGAAGATGTCCTCCGCCGAGAACCTGAGCTACGCGGCGCGCTTCTACGGGATGTCCGGCGCCGAGATCGGGCGCAAGGTGCCGGGCATCCTCGAGCGGGTCGGCTTCCCCAGCGAGCGCGCGAACGACCCGATGGAGGCGCTCTCGCGCGGGATGCAGCAGAAGGTCGCACTCGCGCGGGCGCTCTTGACCTCGCCGGTGCTGCTCCTGCTCGACGAGCCGACGACGGGCCTCGACCCGCGCTCGAAGCTCGAGGTTCAGACCTTCATCAGGGAGCTCCGGCAGGCTCACGACTCCACGATCCTGCTCTGCACCCACGACATGGCCGAGGCCGAGGTGCTCGCCGATCGGGTGGGCATCCTGCACCGCGGCCAGCTGCTCTGCCTGGAGCCGGTCGACGAGCTGAAGCGTCGCTACGAGGTGGAGACGCTCGAGCAGGTGTTCTTCGCCGCCACTGGCGCCTCGATCGAGGAGGAGCTCGAGGAGAACGACGACGCCGAGCGGGGGGTGTACGCGTGATGGCCGTGCCGGCGACACCCACTCCGGGAGCGATTCGCGGCGTCCGCGAGGCGGTTCGCCACGAGCTGATCGGGCTCGGCGGCGTGATCGAGCGGAACGCCTACCTCGTCAAGCGCTACGTCTGGTGGGAGCTCGCCTTCTTCGTGTGGTCGCTCGCGAACACGCTGACGATCATCTTCATCGCGAAGGGCGTCGAGGCGGCCGGGGGCACGATCGACGTGAACCGCCAGACCACGATCCTTCTGATCGGCGCGATGATCTGGTCGTATCTCGGCATCGTCTTCGAGATCCTGATCGAGACGGTCGCCTGGGAGCGCTGGGAGGGGACGATCGAGTACACCTTCATGGCCCCGCTCGCGCGGCCGATCCACCTCGGCGGCATGGGCCTCTTCGCGGTCGTCTACGGCGTCGTCCGCACGTCCCTGCTCTTCGGCGTGATCTCGTTCTTCTTCAACCTCAGCTTTCCGGGCGCCCACTTCCTGACGGCGATGGTCGTGCTCGCGGTGGCGTCGGTCTCCTTCATCGGGATCGGGATGATGACGGCCGTGCTGCCGCTCATCTCGCCCGAGAAGGGGACGCAGATCGGCTATATCGCGCAGGGCGTCCTGCTCGTGATCTCGGGCGTCTACTACAGCGTCGACGTGCTGCCGCAGTGGATGCAGTGGCTCTCGACGATCTCGCCCGCGACCTACGCGCTCCGCGGCATCCGCAGCGCGATCCTCGAGGGCGCGGGCGTCGGGGCGGTGTGGGGCGACATCTGGCCCCTGATCCTGATCGGGGTGATCTCGATCCCGCTCGGGCTCGAGGTGTTCAGGCGCGGCGAGGTCTACGCCAAGCGCCACGGCAAGCTCAAGCGGAGCGGGTAGGGAGGCGGCGCTCGACGGCGCTCGCGGTCGACCCCGGAACCGTGTAGGATCGTGCCGTCATTGGAGGCGACGTGGCCTCGGGCGCGACGGTTCGCGCTCGGGGCTTTTTTCGTTCCGGGAGGAGGACAGGATGGCGCAGGTCGAGAGCAGGAACCGGGCCACCTCGAGCGAGGAGTCCCGCAGCCAGGTGCTCGAGCGGATGGGCGACGAGGGCGTCGAGTTCGTCCTGCTCTGGTTCACCGACATCGAGGGGCACCTGAAGAGCTTCGCGATCACGCCGGGCGAGCTGGAGGACGCGCTCGACGACGGTATGGGCTTCGACGGCTCGTCGATCACCGGGTTCAACGCGATCGAGGAGTCGGACATGGTGGCGATCCCCGATCCGGGCACCTTCCAGCTGATGCCCTGGAAGGAGGGCGAGACGAAGGTCGCACGCATGATCTGCGATGTCGTCACCCCCGACGGCGAGCCGTACGAGGGCGACCCGCGCCACGTGCTCCGCCGCGCGCTCGAGCGGATGCAGAGCATGGGCTTCGACACGTTCAACGTCGGGCCCGAGCTCGAGTACTTCCTCTTCGAGGCGAACGACGGCACGCGGACCCTCGACGAGGGCGGCTACTTCGCGATGACCTCCCTCGACGCCGCGACGGAGCTGCGGCAGGAGACGATCCACGCGCTCGAGGGCATGGGCATCCCCGTCGAGTACGCGCACCACGAGGTCGGCCCCTCGCAGCACGAGATCGACATCCGCTTCGCCCCTGCGCTCGAGATGGCCGACCACACGGTCACGTATCGCCTGATCGTGAAGGAGATCGCCGCGAAGAACGGCGTCTACGCGACCTTCATGCCGAAGCCGCTCTTCGGCGAGAACGGCTCGGGCATGCACACGCACATGTCGCTCTTCACCGACGGGCGAAACGCGTTCTTCGACGGCGACGACCGCTGGCACCTCTCCGACGTCGGGAAGGCCTTCATCGCGGGGCAGCTCCGCCACGCGCGCGAGATCGCGGGCGTGTTCGCGCAGTGGGTGAACTCGTACAAGCGGCTCGTACCGGGGTACGAGGCGCCGGTGTACGTCGCCTGGTCGCAGCGGAATCGCTCGGCGCTGATCCGGATCCCGCTCTACAAGCCCGGCTCCGAGCAGGCGACCCGGGCCGAGATCCGCTGTCCGGACCCCTCCTGCAACCCCTATCTGACCTTTGCGGCCCTGCTGCACGCCGGCCTCGAGGGCATCGAGCAGGGCTACGAGCTGCCGGATCCGATGGAGACGAACCTCTACCACCTGACCGCGGAGCAGCGGAAGGAGCGGGGCATCATCTCGCTGCCCGAGACGCTCGGGGAGGCGATCGACGAGCTGGCGGGCTCCGCGCTCGCGCGGAAGGCGCTCGGGCCGCACATCTTCGATCGCTACGTCGAGCTGAAGCGGCAGGAGTGGGACGAGTATCGCGTCCAGGTCTCCGCGTGGGAGCTCGAGAAGTACCTCCCGGTCCTCTAGCGGACGCGGCGCGAATGCGCAAGAATGGCGCCGCGGTCCCGGTCGGCTTGCGGCCCCCGGGACCCGATTGACGGCCGGCTCGGTAGCGGGGGAGCCCACCGGTTCCCCCGTCGGGCCGCGGCGTCGAGACAGCCGAGCTGGTGTGCGGAGGCCGCTACAGGAAGGAGCGGATCGACTCGCGCTCGACGCGCAGGCCGATCACGCCGCTCGCCCCGTCGATCTGCTCGATCGCCTCCGCCGGTACGAGCCGGCGGCGGCGCGAGAAGAGACCGGCCCGAACGGAGAGGGCGTCCGGAACGTCCGGAGCCGTGCCGTACATCGGGCACTCGACCTTGCCGACGATCCGGCCGCGCCGGTCGGCGACGATGTAGCCGGCCGTCCGGCGGAGGTCGAGGGCTAGCGCGCTCACTGCTGACGACCGTATTCGTCGCCTGCAAGGAAAATCCCTCGCTACCGGTAAGAAGTTTGTTAAGCCCTCGCGGGTCGCGAGTCACCCGAGA